>NZ_JBSVWN010000015.1:0-106564 GCF_054071325.1 Pseudomonas sp. SDO5215_S409
ACGACCTTCGGGTTATGAGCCCGACGAGCTACCAGGCTGCTCCATCCCGCGTCTGATGTGGCGGCATTCTACAGAGGATTTAAAAGCTGTCAACCGTTGATTCAAAGAAAAGCGCTTTTGCGTCAATTGCTTAGCGCGGGAAAACGCGTGTCGCGCCCGCCGGGGCAGGCCTTTTGGTTCTATCAAGGGGCATTTTTTGATTGAGAAAATAAATTCAGCACGCACTTTTCCTACCCTTTGGGCGGAAGATTCAAACTACTGGTGCTATATACAGGGGTGAGTGAGATACTGCCCATCCGTTGATCCACACTACGTTTATATGACGCAGCGCAAAATCATCCACGTCGACTGTGACTGTTTCTACGCCGCCATCGAGATGCGTGATGACCCGAGCCTGGCGCAAAAGCCGCTGGCGGTCGGCGGCGCGGCGGATCGGCGCGGGGTCATCGCTACCTGCAACTATGAGGCGCGGGCGTACGGTGTGCGTTCCGCCATGTCCTCGCGCCATGCTTTGAAGCTGTGCCCTGACCTGACCATCGTCAAGCCACGCATGGACGCTTATAAAGAAGCCTCGAAAGAAATCCAGGGTATTTTCCGCGACTACACCGACCTGATCGAGCCGCTGTCGCTGGACGAAGCCTACCTGGACGTGTCGGACAGCCCTCATTTTGGCGGCAGCGCCACACGCATCGCCCAGGACATCCGCCGCCGGGTGTCGAACCAGCTGCACATCACCGTGTCTGCCGGGGTGGCGCCGAACAAGTTTCTGGCCAAGATCGCCAGCGACTGGAAGAAACCCAACGGGTTGTTTGTCATCACCCCCGACCAGGTCGAGGACTTTGTTTCAATGTTGCCGGTGAGCAAGTTGCATGGTGTGGGCAAGGTCACCGCCGACAAGCTCGCCCGGCTGGGCATTGAAGACTGCCTGCAATTGCGCGAGTGGAACAAGCTGGCGCTGGTGCGCGAATTCGGCAGTTTTGGCGAGCGGTTGTGGAGCCTGGCACGTGGGATTGATGACCGGGTGGTGCAGAACGACAGCCGCCGGCAGTCCATCAGTGTGGAGAACACCTACGACGTCGACCTGCCGGATTTGCCCAGTTGCCTGGAAAAGCTGCCGGAGTTGATGCAAACGCTGGCGGGGCGCATGGCCCGTATCGACAGCAGTTACCGCGCCGGCAAGCCATTCGTCAAAGTGAAGTTCCATGACTTTACCCAAACCACGTTGGAGCAGGCGGGGGCAGGGCGTGACCTGGACAGTTATCAACAACTGCTGACGCAGGCCTTCAATCGGGGCGCCAAGCCTGTGCGGCTGTTGGGGATAGGCGTGAGGTTGCTGGATTTGAGCGGGGGCAACGAGCAATTGGAGCTCGCCTGGTAAAGGCTGGGGCAGGCGGTGGGGGAGTGCCCCCCACACCTGTTCGTCAAGAGGCCTAGTTGGCCCCGGGGTCTGCGACCAGTCGACCGGCCTGTTTGGTCAGTGCCTGGAGAAACTCCTGCTGCAACTCGGGATCATTGCGGGTCAGTTCGATGAGGCTTTGCTCCAGCTCGCTGGCTTCCTCTTCCAGGCCCAGCTCTGACAGCCGCTTGACCCGGTGCACCCACTGGCTGATGTCGTCGTCTTCCAGGTCGTCATAAATCAAGCGATGAGCTTCCAGCAACTTGCTGCGCAGCGTCGGGCTGATGGCCAGCGAGGCGTGCGAATGCACGTCATCCTGAGCATCTTCAATGCTGATCTGCAAACTGCCGACACGGTTCAAGTCCTGTTCGGCGAACGGGCTGTCCAACAGGTTCAGGCGCAGTACCCCGTTGCGATCGGTGGTGAGGTCGTAGGCGTTTTTGCCGACACTGACCTGCACCGGTCGTTCGCTCCACGGCAGGCTCGAGTACTCCAGGCGCTTGTCACGCTGGACTTCATCGATACCGGCCAGGTTCTGCTGCGCGCGGCCATGGGACTGCACGTTCATGAACGGGTTGATGCCGTCTATGCCGTAGCTCAGCCAGTCGTGGGTCATGCTGCTGGGCAAGTTGCCCAAGGCAAACACGTTGGCCACGTTGGCGCCCACGCCTGCGACAAGCGCCACTGCGCCAAGGGGCATTTCGTAGACTTTGCGCCACGGCTGGTAGGGGGTGTAGCGGTCGTAACGCCGGGTGACTTCGAACTCGGTAACCTCAAAGGTCTTCTGTTCGTGAATACGCACCCGGCGTTGCGGCAGCTCCAGCACGTTGGGGTCGCCGACATCGATCTGCAGGCTGTGATCGAGCAATTTTCGCTCGATGCGTTCCTCGTGCTCGCTGCGTTGCGACATTTGATTGGCGCAGCCGCTGACCATCAGGGCGCCGCATAACGCGGCGCCCCCCAGGGCTTTGGTGTTTCGCTTGAACATGACGTCTCTTGATCTGGTTTTCAGCGACGAATACGCGCCTGAAGGAAAGACAGCACTTCAGCCACCGGCAACGCTTGGGCTTCGGCTTCGGTCCGGCTCTTGTATTCCAGGTTGCCATCGGCCAGGCCACGGTCACTGACCACGATCCGGTGCGGGATGCCAATCAGTTCCATGTCGGCGAACTTGATGCCCGGGCTGGTTTTCTTGTCACGGTCATCCAGCAGCACCTCAAACCCTGCGGCCGTGAGTTCGGCATACAGCGCGTCGGTGGCTTCGCGAACCTGCTCGGTCTCGTAGCGCAGCGGCACCAGAGCGATCTGGAAGGGCGCCAGGGCGTCGCTCCAGATGATGCCTTTTTCGTCGTTGTTCTGCTCGATGGCGGCCGCCACCACGCGGGACACGCCAATGCCGTAGCAACCCATTTGCAGGGTGACTGGCTTGCCGTTCTCGCCCAGCACTTCGCACTTCATCGCCTTGCTGTACTTGTCGCCCAGCTGGAAGATGTGCCCCACTTCGATGCCGCGCTTGATCTCCAGCGTGCCCTTGCCGTCCGGGCTCGGGTCGCCCGCCACCACGTTGCGCAGGTCGGCCACGGTCGGCACCGGCAGGTCGCGTTCCCAGTTCACGCCGAAGTAGTGTTTGTCGTCGATGTTGGCGCCGATACCGAAGTCGCTCATCAGTGCGACCGAGCGGTCGATGATGATCGGCAGCGGCAGGTTCAGCGGGCCCAGGGAACCTGCACCGGCGCCAATCGCGTCGCGCAGTTCGGCATCACTGGCCATGACCAGCGGGCTGGCCACGCCCGGTTGCTGGGCGGCCTTGATTTCGTTGAGTTCGTGGTCGCCACGGATCACCAGCGCGATCAGCTTGCCTTCTTCCTCGGCGTGCACGATCAGGGTCTTGATGGTCTTTTCAATCGGCAGGCTGAATTTTTCCACCAGGGCCGCGATGGTCTTGGTGTCTGGCGTGTCCACCAGGCGCAGCGCTTCGGTGGCGGGCGCGCGCAAGGTTTCGCGCGGCACGGCTTCGGCTTTTTCGATGTTTGCGGCGTAGTCGGAGCCGTTGCTGAAGACGATGTCATCTTCACCGGACTCGGCCAGCACGTGGAACTCGTGGGAGCCTGCGCCACCGATGGAGCCATTGTCGGCTTCGACCGGGCGGAACTTGAGGCCCAGGCGGGTAAACACGTTGCAGTAGGCCTGGTGCATGCGGTCGTAGGTGACCTGCAGGGAAGCCTGGTCTGCGTGGAACGAGTACGCGTCTTTCATGATGAATTCACGACCGCGCATCAAACCGAAGCGTGGGCGGATTTCGTCACGAAATTTGGTCTGGATCTGGTACATGTTCAGCGGCAGCTGTTTATAGCTGCTCAGCTCGTTACGGGCCAGGTCGGTGATGACTTCTTCGTGGGTAGGGCCTGCGCAGAAATCGCGGCCGTGACGGTCCTTGAAGCGCAAAAGCTCCGGGCCGTATTCTTCCCAGCGCCCGGATTCCTGCCACAGCTCAGCCGGTTGGGTGCTCGGCATCAACACTTCCAGAGAGCCGGCGGCGTTCATCTCTTCACGAACGATGGCTTCGACCTTGCGCATCACCTTCAAGCCCATGGGCAGCCAGGTGTACAGGCCCGAGGCCAGTTTGCGGATCATGCCGGCGCGCAGCATCAGTTGGTGGCTGATGACGACCGCGTCGGAAGGCGTTTCTTTCTGTGTGGCGAGCAAATATTGACTGGTGCGCATGGTAGGCCGTTGTCGGTTGCTTGATCTTGAAATGACTTGGGATTGTACGGGCGCAAACTGCTGGCGTACAGGTATCAGGCTGCCGGGGGCGCGACAGGCGCAGGCTTACGCGTCGCGGCCCGGCGTTTGGTGGGGCCGCGCCGATTGGCACGGGCCCTGAACACTCAGGCTTCTTCTTGCGGAACCAGGGGGCCGCGGCGGCGCTCCTGAAACCAGTGCAAGGCAATCAGGAACAAGGTCGGCACGCCCATCACCGCCGTGATCAGGAAGAAGTTGTGATAGCCGAACTTCTCCACCATCACCCCCGAATACCCGCCGATCAGCCGTGGCAGCAGCAACATGATCGAGCTGAGCAGGGCGTATTGGGTGGCGGAGAACTTGAGGTTGGTCAGGCTGGACAGGTATGCGACGAACGCCGAGGTCGCCATGCCAGAACTGAAGTTATCCAGGGAGATGGTGAAAATCAGCATCTGCAGGTCTGGTCCCATGTCGGCGAGCATCAGAAACAGCAGGTTAGTGCCCGCCGACGCGACGCCACCGATAAACAGGATGGGCAAGATGCCGAAACGTACGATCAACAGGCCGCCCATACCGGCGCCCAACAGGGTCATGACCAGGCCGAAGATCTTGCTGACGCCAGCGATCTGGTCCTTGGTGAAGCCCTGGTCGATATAAAAGACGTTGGCCATCACGCCCATGACCGTGTCGGACATGCGGTAGGTGGCAATCAGCCCCAGCAGCAACAGCGCTTGCCAGCGGTAACGCAGGATAAAGTCGTTGACCGGCGTCAGCACCGGCGCCAGCCCCCGGCGGCCCATGGTCGACAGGCACAGGGTGGTGAGCAGGATATAAAGGATGGAACGCAAAAACGCGCGGTCTTCGAGCAGCAGGTCGAGCAGGCTGACGCCGTGGAACAGCACGCTGGCGAAGTCGGTGTTGTACAGGTTGGTGAACATCGCCGGGACAGACACCAGCAGGATGATCAGGACGAACACCGACATCAATTGGTGGGAAAACGTGTAGCGCCCGGCCTGCAATTGAGTGCGCAGCGGCACATCGGGTTCACGCATGAAAAAGGTGGTGAGCAGCGCCGGTATCATCAGCACGCCAAACAACAGGTAGGTGCCCGCCCATGCGGAATGTTTGTAGTTGAAGCCGGTCGAGCCGAAACCCTCGGCGAAAAACAGCGCACCGGCGGTGGCCAGCAGGGCGGCGATGCGGTAGCCGGACATATAGCTGGCGGCCAGTGCGGCCTGGCGGCTGTCATCGGCAATTTCCAGGCGATAGGCATCCACGGCGATGTCTTGCGTCGCGGAAGCGAAGGCTACGACAACGGCAATGGCAATCAGCCAGGACAAGTGTTTTTGCGGGTCGCAAAAGCCCATGCCGATCAAACCGAGGATCACCAGGGTTTGGGCCAGTACCAGCCAGGAGCGGCGACGGCCCAGCTTGCCGAGCAACGGCAGGCGCCATTGGTCGAGCAGGGGCGACCAGACCCATTTGAAGGCATATGCCAGGCCGATCAGGCTCGCATAGCCGATGGTTTCGCGGGCCACACCGGCTTCGCGCAACCAGACCGAAAGCGTCGAGAACACCAACATGTAAGGCAAGCCGGCGGCGAAGCCGAGCAACAACAGCACTAACGTCGAAGGGCTGGCATAGGCGGCGAGCGCGGCGCGCCAGGTTTTACGGGGCATGGGCTGGAGTCTGCCTCAGATTTACGGAAACAAAGCGCGCACTCTAACCGCTGTGCTCTACCGGGCGCCAGCCATGACGCTGAATATCCACACGATTGTTCAGCACGCTGACACCTTCACCGCGCAAACGCGCGCGTTGCTCGTCCCCTGATGCCGTGCCAGCAGGAAGACTTATCCGACCACCGGCACCCAACACCCGATGCCAGGGCAGCCGCGTGTCCTCGGGCAGCTGGCTGAGGGTCCGGCCCACCCAGCGTGCGGCGCGGCCCAACCCGGCCAGGTGCGCCAGTTCGCCGTAGCTCACCACACAGCCTTCCGGCACTTGGGCGAGCGTCAGGTACAGCGCCGTACGGCGCATTTCGGCGGGGCTTTGCGGTGCGTCGCCTGTCTGGTTCTGGGCGGGCGATTCGGTGGATTTGTGCATTTCCTGTAGGAAACCTCTGTAAATCTCGGGGACATTACGGAACTCGATACCCATAGCCGAGTCAGTCCTTGCTAAGAGGTTATCCGCCCCGATAATGCCCGTTTTTTCGTCAAACTTGAGCCCTGTATTCGTTTATGTTGTCCAGAACCCTGCTATGCCTCGCTGTTTTCAGCGCCTCCACGCCCTTGCTCGCCGACACCGTCTGGTTGAAGAACGGGGATCGCCTGACCGGCAAGATCAAGTTGTTCGACGGCGGCAAGCTGTTGATCCAGACCGACTATGCCGGTGCCATCCCGGTGGACTGGAAACAGGTGAAAACCCTGGAAAGCGACCAGGAGTTGCTGGTCAAGCAGGACGCCTACACCGGAGAAAAGGCCAAGTCCCTCAAGGCCTCCGAGGATGGCACGGTCATCCTGGCCAACGGCGAAGCGCCCAAGACGGTGGAACTGGCGAGTATCCAGCAGATCATCAAGCCCAAGCCCGTCATCGAAGACCTGGTGTGGAAAGGCAACGTCGACCTGGCACTGGACTACAAACGTGCCGAAAAAGACACCAACGACTACGACATCGACTTCAAGACCACCGCCCGTCACGGCCAGTGGCGCCATACCGGGCAGGGCGAATACAACCGTGAGTTCCAGGACGACGTGACCACCACCGACAACTGGTCGCTGGAGTACGACCTGGACCGCTTTATCACCGAGCATTGGTTCTGGCAGGGCCGCTTGACCTACAAGCGTGACAAGGTCGAAGACCTGTCCCGCCAGCGCACCGTGGGTACAGGCCCGGGCTATCAGTTCTGGGACGACGAATTGGGCGCGTTCTCGCTGGGTTCGCTGGTCAACCGTACCGACTACGAATATTCGGACGGCGGCAAAGACAACTTCTACTCGCTGGCAATGAAGTGGAACTACAACCGCTATCTGGTGGGCAAGACGGTCGAGTTCTTCACCAATGGCGAACTGGGCAAGCCGTTGTCGGGCCCGTCCAGCTACGCCCTCGATGCAGAAATGGGCCTGCGCTACAAAGTTACCGAGTGGGCCTCGCTGAACCTCAAGGCCGAGCGCGACATTATTAGCGGTGACTCAAACAGTGCCCTGAACAAGACCCGCTATACCGCAGGCTTTGGCGTGGCCTGGTAGCGTATTGGCGGCGGGCTCACCGTGACAGGGTGGGCCCGCTGTTAAAAAAGTCCCTTGGCAAGCACCGGTCATAATGATTATTTTGTCGTTGAGATGCATTCGCATGTCCGGCGGGCAGAAATCAGTGGCTCTCCAGGTTTGTTTGTTGATGGGATTTTTCAAAGGAGTCACACGTTGAGCGCGCACGTTGCCAAAAATGCCCGAGAGCTACTGCTCAAGGAATATCGCGGGGCACTCGCCACGCAGTCCAAAGCCATGCCCGGTTTTCCTTTTGGCTCGGTGGTGCCTTACTGCCTGGACGCGGACGGTCGACCGTTGATCCTGATCAGCCGCATCGCCCAGCACACCCATAACCTGCAAAAAGACCCCAAGTGCTCCTTATTGGTGGGCGAGCGCGAAGCTGATGACGTGCAGGCCGTAGGGCGCCTGACCTACCTGGCCGAGGCCGAAAAGCTCGAGGACAGCGCCGCCATCGAAGCCGCAGCCGAGCGTTACTACCGTTATTTCCCCGATTCGGCGAACTACCACAAGGCCCACGACTTTGATTTCTGGGTGCTCAAGCCGGTGCGTCATCGTTACATCGGCGGTTTTGGCGCCATCCACTGGGTGGATGACCTGACCCTGGCCAACCCGTTTGCCGGCAAGGCCGAGTTGAGCATGGTCGAGCACATGAACAGTGATCACGCCAACGCCATTGCCCACTACGTGGAACTCACCGGCTTACCGACCAACGAGCCTGCGCAGTTGGCCGGGATCGACAGTGAAGGCATGCACCTGCGTATCGGCCAGGCGTTGTTTTGGCTGCCCTTTGCAGAGTCTTGCAACAACCCGACACAAGTTCGCGAGGCCCTGGTTTTCCTGGCTCGCGCCCAGCAATGGCCTAAAAAAGCCCCTGCCAGCGCTTGAATTCACGAAACGGCGACGTCATCTAGGATCAAGTAGCAAGGCATTCTTGCGTTGAGGAACCATTTGATGCGCCCTTTTTTGTTGCTCTTTCTGCTGTTCCCGGTGTTGGAGCTGTTTGTATTCGTTCAAGTCAGCGGGGCAATCGGGTTTTTCCCGGCCCTGCTGCTGATTATTCTCGGCTCGATGCTGGGCGTTCTGGTGCTGCGCGTCGCCGGCCTGGCAACCGCCCTGCGGGCGCGTGAAAGCCTGAACCGTGGCGAGCTGCCAGCCCAGACCATGCTCGAGGGCCTGATGATGGCCCTGGCGGGTGGCCTGTTGATCCTGCCGGGCTTTATCAGCGCGGTGGTGGGGTTGGTCATGTTGCTGCCGTTCACCCGCCGCCTGCTGGCGGGCAAGATGCGCCAGCGCGCCGAGGAAGCGGCGATTCGCCAGCGTGCCTTTGCCGAAGACCTGCAGGCCCGTGGCGGCCCGGCCCCACGCCAGCCGCTGGGGCGTGAAGGCGATGTGATTGAAGGCGAGTTCGAACACCGCGACACGCACTGAGGCTTGAACCGCACACGGCACCTTTGGGTGCCGTGTTGCTTTTGGCGGGGCAAAAACCCGTAAAAAATTTAACCCCTGGGCCTTGTAATAAGCTTATGCGCCCTTATGTAACGGTCACCGCAAGGTTTCTGGTGGTCACACCGGACAGACTTCCGCGTTTCGCCCCGCGAACCGCGACCGGCACAGCCGGGTTAAACCCGCCGGTACGACACCGGCCGATGAAACATACAACTTAGGAGAGATCGACAATGAGCAAGCTTCGTCCTCTGCATGACCGCGTCGTTATCCGTCGCAGCGAAGAAGAAAAGAAAACCGCTGGCGGTATCGTCCTGCCGGGCTCGGCTGCTGAAAAAGCCAACCACGGCGAAGTGATCGCTGTCGGTACTGGCAAAGTGCTGGACAACGGTGAAGTTCGTGCGCTGGCCGTGAAAGTGGGTGACAAGGTTGTATTTGGCCCTTACTCCGGCAGCAACACTGTGAAAGTCGACGGCGAAGACCTGCTGGTAATGAGCGAGAACGAAATCCTCGCTGTTATCGAAGGCTGATTTCCCGCTCATTTTCCCTTTACTCCAAAGTATTTAAGGAATATCGATCATGGCTGCTAAAGAAGTTAAATTCGGCGATTCCGCCCGCAAGAAAATGCTCACCGGTGTCAACGTCCTGGCTGACGCAGTAAAAGCGACCCTGGGCCCGAAAGGCCGTAACGTGATCCTGGAAAAAAGCTTCGGCGCGCCGACCATCACCAAAGATGGCGTTTCGGTAGCCAAGGAAATCGAACTCGAAGACCGTTTCGAAAACATGGGCGCGCAGTTGGTCAAAGACGTTGCCTCCCGTGCCAACGATGACGCAGGCGACGGCACCACCACCGCCACCGTTCTGGCTCAGTCGATCGTCAACGAAGGCCTCAAGGCCGTCGCTGCCGGCATGAACCCGATGGACCTCAAGCGCGGTATCGACAAGGCGACCATCGCCATCGTCAAAGAGCTCAAGTCCCTGTCCAAGCCATGCGCCGACACTAAGGCCATCGCTCAGGTAGGCACCATCTCCGCCAACTCCGACAGCTCCATCGGCGACATCATTGCCGAAGCCATGGAAAAAGTCGGTAAAGAAGGCGTGATCACCGTTGAAGAAGGCACTGGCCTGGAAAACGAACTGTCGGTTGTAGAAGGCATGCAGTTCGACCGTGGCTACCTGTCCCCGTACTTCGTCAACAAGCCAGACACCATGGTTGCCGAGCTCGACGGCCCGCTGATCCTGCTGGTCGACAAAAAGATCTCCAACATCCGCGAAATGCTGCCCGTGCTGGAAGCCGTTGCCAAAGCCGGCCGCCCACTGCTGATCGTGGCTGAAGACGTTGAAGGCGAAGCCCTGGCGACGCTGGTTGTGAACAACATGCGCGGTATCGTGAAGGTTGCAGCCGTCAAGGCTCCAGGCTTCGGCGACCGTCGCAAGGCCATGCTGCAGGACATCGCGGTTCTGACCGGCGGTACCGTTATCTCCGAAGAGATCGGCCTGAGCCTGGAAAGCACCACCCTGGACCACCTGGGCAGCGCCAAGCGCGTCACCCTGTCCAAGGAAAACACCATCATCGTTGACGGTGCTGGCGTACAAGGCGACATCGAAGGCCGTATCGCCCAGATCCGTGCCCAGGTTGCCGAGACGTCCTCGGACTACGACCGTGAAAAACTGCAAGAGCGCCTGGCCAAGCTGTCCGGCGGCGTTGCAGTGATCAAGGTCGGTGCCGGTTCCGAAGTGGAAATGAAAGAGAAGAAAGCCCGCGTTGAAGACGCCCTGCACGCAACCCGCGCAGCCGTTGAAGAAGGCGTGGTGCCTGGCGGTGGCGTCGCACTGATCCGTGCTCTGCAAGCCATCGACGGTCTGAAAGGCGACAACGCTGACCAAGACGTCGGCATCGCCGTTCTGCGTCGCGCTGTTGAAGCCCCGCTGCGTCAGATCTCCGCCAACAGCGGCGACGAGCCAAGCGTTGTGGTCAACGAAGTCAAGAACGGCAAAGGTAACTTCGGTTACAACGCCGCCACTGGCGAATACGGCGACATGATCGAAATGGGCATCCTGGACCCTACCAAGGTGACCCGTTCGGCGCTGCAAGCAGCGGCTTCCATCGGCGGTCTGATCCTGACCACCGAAGCGGCCGTGGCTGATGCACCGAAGAAAGACGCTCCAGCTGGCGGCGGTATGCCAGACATGGGCGGCATGGGTGGCATGGGCGGCATGATGTAAGCCAGCCTTACCCGGCGACTCAAAAAGCCCCGCCTGCAGTGATGCAGGCGGGGCTTTTTCATGGCGGCAAATCACCGCTTTTTTGCCGCAAAGAGTCAATGTTCCTACTCGTGGCGTCACAGCGCTGTGAAGTCATAGTGAAAAACTCGTCAACTGGTGCAATCGGTTGAAAAGAGTAATCGAAGACCGTCCAAGGCCTAGCCGTGAGCTTTACTTGGCCTTAAGCTGCGCGAGCCGACACGGCCGCTACCGCGAACGGAGACACTGCCCATGCGCATTTTATTGGTTGAAGACAACCGCGATATTCTGGCCAACCTGGCCGATTACTTGGGGCTCAAGGGCTACACCGTGGACTGTGCGCAGGACGGTTTGTCGGGGCTGCACCTGGCCGCCACCGAGCATTACGACCTGATCGTGCTCGACATCATGTTGCCCGGCATCGACGGCTACACCTTGTGCAAACGCCTGCGCGAAGATGCGCGGCGCGACACGCCGGTGATCATGCTCACCGCCCGTGATCAACTGGATGACCGCCTGCAAGGCTTCAAGTCCGGTGCCGATGACTACCTGCTCAAACCGTTCGCCCTGTCGGAGCTGGCCGCCCGGATCGAAGCCGTATTGCGCCGTGCCCAGGGCGGCGGGCGGCGGGCATTGCAGGTGGCAGACTTGAACTATGACCTCGATACCCTGGAAGTCACCCGCCAGGGGCGCTTGCTCAAGCTCAACCCGGTCGGCCTGAAGCTGTTGGCGGTGCTGATGCAAAAAAGCCCGCATGTCCTGCGCCGCGAAATTCTCGAAGAGGCCCTGTGGGGCGATGACTGCCCGGACAGCGACAGCCTGCGCAGCCACGTCCACCAATTGCGTCAGGTGATCGACAAGCCGTTCGCCAAACCGTTGCTGCAAACGGTGCACGGTGTGGGTTACCGCCTGGCCGAGGGTCGCGATGGAGTTTAAGCAAAGCCTTGCCCAACGGATCATCATCGCCTTTGCGTTGATGAGTGCGCTGGTGGCCGGGGCCTTCGCCATGGGGATCGTTGCGACCGTTCACCTGGTTGAAGAAAAACTCATCTCCGCAGGCCTGGGCGGTGACCTGCAACGCCTGCTGCTGATGGACAGCGTCGAAGACTGGAGCCACCGTCCCGAGCCCGACCAGCTGTTTTATTTCAGCGGCGGCCCCGGTGATTTCGAGTTACCCAAGGACCTGCGCCACCTCGACGCGGGCTTTCATGAGGTGTTTCGCGAGCAGCTTTCCTACCACGCCATGGTCGAAATCGTTGACGGGCGCCGCTATGTCCTGCTGCAAGACCAGAGCGATTTCGAAGAACGCGAGCGCATTCTGTTTGCCGTCGTGTTGGTGGGGTTTGTGCTCAGCCTGGCGTTGGCGGTGTTCCTTGGTTGGGTGCTGGCGCGCAAAGTGATGGCGCCCGTGGTGCGCCTGGCGCGCCAGGTGCGTCATCGCGACCAGTTGCTCGGCCTGGCCCCGCCGCTGGCGCCGGATTACGCCGCGGACGAGGTGGGCGAGTTGGCCGTGGCCTTTGACGCGACCCTGGGCCGCTTGCGCCAGGCGCTCCTGCGCGAGCAGATGTTCACCAGCGACGTCAGCCACGAGCTGCGCACGCCCTTAATGGTGCTGGCCACCTCGTGTGAACTGCTGCTGGAAAACCCGGCCATTGACCAACGCGGGCGTAAACAGGTGGACCGCATCGCCCGGGCCTCCGAAGAAATGCGCGAGCTGGTGCAGACCTTCCTGATGCTCGCCCGTGCCCAGCACGAAGACGCTGGCATGTCGCCCCAGGCCAACCTGACCCAAGTGGCCGATGACCTGCTCGGGATCTGGCGTGGGCCGATCGAGCACAAGGGCCTGGAATTGATCTACCGGCCGGGCGAGCCCCTCGACACGCGCTACAACGCCACTTTTTTGCACGCGGTAATGGGCAACCTGCTGCGCAATGCCCTGCATTACACCGAACAGGGCTTTATCCGCCTCACGCTGGAGCCCAGCGGGTTTGTGGTGGAAGACTCCGGCGTCGGCATTCCCGAGGACAAGCGCGAGGCGATGTTCGAGCCCTTCGTGCGGGGCAGCGAGAAGCGCGGAGAGGGCCTGGGCCTGGGCTTGTCCCTGGTCCAGCGCATCTGTGAGAACCAGGGCTGGAGCGTCAGCCTGAGTACCATGGAGCCCAACGGCTGCCGTTTTCATGTTGAGCTGAACCCGACCAAACCCTGACCGCGCTGCCTGCCGCGCACCGGCGGCAGATCCCGGCTGTTTCGGCGAAGATGGCCCCATGCCACCTCGTGTATCTGTAAGATTTTGAAATGTAAGGGTTTTGACAGGACATTATTTTCACACCGAGTTGACCTGTTGATCACGGCGCGCTGTTTAAGTTTGTAGGCATCAGTAACCGGAGACCCGCTGATGCCTACCCCGATCAAGCTTGAATTTTCCGAAAAGTACGACGATCAGCACGCGCAGAATTATTTGTTAAAACATCAGGACAATCTCGCGCGGCGGCTGTCACACAAACGCGACGAGCAATTGGCTCGCGGCGCCCTGGCCATGGCAGGGGAGCCGGGCCTGGTGTTGGACTTGCCGTGCGGCGCCGGGCGTTTCTGGCCTTTATTGGCCGAAAAGCCCAACCGCGTGATCATCGGCGCCGACAATTCAGCCTCGATGTTGAACATCGCCACGATCGCCCAGCCGGCCGAAGTGGTGAGACGGGTACGACCCTTGCAGACATCTGCTTTCGAGATCGATTTGCCGGACAACTCGGTGGACAGCATTTTTTGCATGCGCTTGATGCATCACATCGGTGATGCTGCGCATCGCTTGAGAATACTGGAGGAGTTTCAACGGGTTACCCGGGACAGTGTGATCGTCTCGTTGTGGGTAGACGGCAACTTCAAGGCCTGGAAACGCAAGCGTGCCGAAGTGCGGCGTCGCAACAAAGGTGAGCAGGGGGGTTACCAGAATCGGTTTGTGTTACCGGCTGCTACTGTTGAAGCAGAGTTTGAGCAGGCCGGTTTCCGTGTTCAGGATCACCTGGACTTCATACCGCTCTACGCCATGTGGCGAGTGTATGTATTGCGCAAGAGGTAACAGGATGGCTGTGGATTGTTTAACAGGTAGTGAACTGGCTCCCGAAGAGCGCTTTGATTATTTTTGGCGCCAGCAGGGCGAATGGGTCGAGGAACCCAACCGTCGGCGTGGCGGTGAAAGCGGTGTGCAGCGGGTCATCGGCACCCATGGGCGCCTGCTCTACAGCAAGCGCCAGACCGGCCATATCTACCGCAGCTTGCTGCATCCCTTCGGGCGTCCAACCGTGTTGCGCGAGCGCGATGCCCTCAAAGGCCTGCGTTTACTCGATGTACGAGTGCCCGAGATGGTGTTTTGCGAAGCCCGCCGCGACCCACAGCACCAGTGGAAGGCAATCTTGGTGACGGCCTCGCTGGACGGCTTTGACGAGATCGAAAAGTGGTACGCCGCAGGCGGTCGCGAACACTACGGCGAGCAGGTGCACGAGCGTCTGCTCAAGGAAGTGGCCAACACCCTGGCCCGCATGCATAAAGGTCGTTGGCAGCATGGTTGCCTGTACATCAAGCATATTTTTGCGCGCGTGACCGGCGAGGGCGATGCCGCCACGGTAGAAGTGGCCTTGCTGGACTTCGAAAAATGCCGCCAACGCCTGACCGCTCGTCAGGCGGCCCGCCATGACATGCTGCAACTGCGTCGCCATTCGTCGTGGAGCGACAGCGACTGGAAAAAACTCGGCTACTTTTACGAGACGGCGTTTGGCAGCGCTATCAAAGGTTTAACGTAATGAAGCTAGAAATTGCACGAGGTTTGTTTCTGCTGGGTGCCCTGGGCGTCGCCGCCTTGGCCCTGGCTGCCTGGGAGCAGCCTCGCACGCAAGTGCTCACGGCGGTGTATGGCGGCGGGCAGTGCCCCATTCCACGCATCGCCAAGGTGGAGGCTGCGTCCAAGCCTGATCACCAACTGTTGCTATTCATGTTTGGCATGGCTCAAGGGATGAGGCCACAAAGTTGAAACCACTGAAACCCACCTAAAAGGCCTCGCTCATGCGAGGCCTTTTTTCTGCGCGCCCGTCCTAGATCAAGTGCAGGTGGTTATCCCAAAGCCCCGCGGGGAGCTCCAGCGGTGTGGCTGTCACCTGTTGTTGGCGGCAATCATAGAACCGGCAGCGCCCCTGGCCCGAGGTCACCACAAAACCGTCGGCCACCGCGCCCACGCCCGCGCAGTCGGGCAAGGGGCCGTCCAGGCGCAGTTCGCCGCTGTCCATGTCCCAGATAAAAAAGCGATTGCCCCGGGGCGCGGTCAGTGCCACCAGGCGTAATGCGCTGTGCACCGCGACGCTCGCAGTGTAGTGCCCCATGGCTTGCAATTGCGCGTCCGCCACCGGAAACGGCTCAAAGGGTTGCCCCGGCCGCTTGATCGCCAGCAACTCGGACCGCTCATGGGAGGCGCCCATGAACTGCTGGCCGCACAGGATGGTGCCGTCGCTGGCGATCCCCATGTGCCGCACGCTGTTCATCGGCTGGCCGAGGGTTTCCTTGCTGATTAGCGTGCCGTCACGCTGCATCAGCACCAGGCTGGGCTCCATGGCGTTGAGGTTCATCTCCACCCGGCTTTCGGCTTCGGTGCGGATACCACCGTTGGCCACCACCAGGGTTTCGCCGTCGGGCATCCACGACACTTGATGCGGGCCGATGCCGTGAGTGGGCATCTCGCCCGTGCGCACCAGCCGCTCGCCTTCGAACGCGTACACGCCCAGCAGGCCGCGACCGGGGTCGCGGGTGTCGTTTTCCGTGGCGTAGAGCCAGTCGCCGCTCTTGTGAATGACCGCGTGGCCATAGAAGTGCCGGTTGGCAGGTGCGGTCAGGGTTTGCAGCAGTGCGCCGTCGCGCAGGTCCACCAGGTAACTTTCGGTGCCCGGGCGGCGGGCCACAAACAACGCGAGCGGCAGCGTCGGGTGGTTGACGATGTCGTGGCAACGCTGGCCAACCTGCGTCGCGAACACCTGCTGGCCGTCGAGCCGGTAACCCACGGCATAGTGCTTGCCGTCGGCGTCATTGCGTGCCGACAGCAGCAACGGGCCCTTGCCCTTTTGCTTGAACAGCGTCCAGCCGCCCAGCGTGATTGCGCTGAGCAGCATGCTGCCAACCGCCAAAGCCTGTCGCCTGAGCATCATCAGTCACCGTCGTTGGCGTTAAAGCCCAGTTGGATGCCCAACGCCTTGGCCAACTCGCCCTCGTGCAGGCGGTGGACAACGTTGAGGCTGTCATAAAGATCGTTGAGTTGCTGGCGTCCGGCGTCGTCGGCCAACAGCTCGTTGAGCGAGCGCTGGTTGCTGGCGAACAGTTTCAGCGAGGCCGCGTAGGCCGCGTCGATCTTGTCGGCCAACGGCTTTTGGTCGGCGGGCAGCAGCCCACGCAGGCCTTGGTTGTCCACCCCCACCCACACGGTCCGCGCGGCGGCCAGGCTGGCTTCCAGGCTTTGCAGGGACGACTGGCTGCGCCATGCATCGGCCTGGAACGGCTGCGGGATGCCCTTGGTCTGGCGGCCCATCGGCGTGCCGAGTTTCTTCTTCAGGGTGTCCAGCGCGGTCACCTGGACGCGCAGCAGATCGGCAATTGCTTCGTGAGAATCAGCGTAACGCTGGTTCGGAAACTTGCTCATTTGCGCGAGCATGCCGTCGGTTTTGTTCCAGCCGGCGAGGATCTCCTCGGCGAGCACCTTCTGCCGCTCGCCGATGGCGCTCAGCAGCGGGCAATAGCGGGCTTTTTGCGCGTCGTCGGCCAGGTCGATCTTGGCGTCATACAGGATGTATTCGTAGGCCGACAGGCCTTGCACCACCACGCTGGACTTGGCCAGGGCGTCTGCATCGATCTGCGGCTGTGCACTCACCAATTGCTCGACCTGTCGGCCCACCAGGTTTTTCTTGTCTGGCCAGAACTGCACCTGCCACGCACGGTTGCCCTCGGCCAGCGGGCCGATCAGCAGCGGTTGCAGCTCAGCCCAGGCTTTTTGCGCGTGCAAAAAGTCGGCGCGGGCGGTGTCCAGGGTTTCCTTGCCCTGGCAGTAGGCCAGGGCGCTGATCGCCAATTGGCGGTCGGCGTCGACCCAGCGGCTGTAGGTGGGCAGGATCACTTGCTTGGCGATGGCCGCCGAGGTCACGGCTTGCGGGTCCTGCGGCGAGCAGGCGCCCAGCGCGAGGGCGGCCAGGCTTGTGAACAACAACTTGGGACGGAACATGTAACGCTCCCTTCGGTAGTGGGGCAATGCTTATAAAGAGTTCAGGAACGCCAGCAACGCAGCGCGCTGTTCGGCATTAAAGGCCAGCACCCGCTGACGCGCCGGTCGGGCTTGGCCGTCGTGCCACAGCACCGCTTCCATCAGGTTGCGGGCGCGACCGTCATGCAAAAACTGGGTGTGGCCATTGACCGTTTGCGTCAGGCCAATGCCCCACAACGGCGGCGTGCGCCAGTCGCGGGCGCCGGCCTTGAACTCGGTGCGGTTGTCGGCCAGGCCGTCGCCCATGTCATGCAGGAGCAGGTCGCTGTAGGGGTGAATCACTTGATTGGCCAGCTCAGGCTCGGCGGCATCCGGCGCGGTGGTAAACGTGGGGGTGTGACAGCCCTGGCAACCGGCTTGATAAAACAGGTTTTTCCCGGCCAATACCTGTGGCGCGTTGACGTCGCGACGCGCCGGTACGGCGAGGTTGCGCGTGTAAAACAGCACCAGGCGCAGGATGTTGTCGCTGACCTCGGGTTCGCCGTCCGGGCCGTTGCCATTGGGCGCCTGTTTGCAGGCCACTTGGGCGTCGGTGCAGTCATCGAAGGGCCTCAGGGACGTGGTGAGGCCCATATCACCGGAAAACGCGTGAACATTTTGTTGATTGAGGGTGGGTTGCCCGGCTTTCCAACCAAACCGGCCCAGCACGGTTTTTTGCCGGGCGTCGTCCCACACCTGGTTGGCTCGCCCGACGATTGCTTCTTTATCGGCGGTGTTCGCGTCGGTATTACGCAGGATATCCGCTTCGGCGATGGCCTCCAGCAACCCCAGGCCGATCATCGGCGGCGCCACCCGTGCCGAGAACCGTGTGTCGGGGTGCATCGGGCCGTAGCCCAGTTGGGTGATTTGCAGCACCGGTTTGCGCAGTTCCACAACGGTGCCGTCGGTAAAGCTCACGTTGACCGGCGTGTAGTCGACCCGCACCTTGCCCTCGGGCGGCACACCCGGGATCGCCATGTCTTGCAGTTGCCCGCCGTAGACCGGCTCGGGGACGATGCCGGTCTGTTCGATCAGCCGGGCATAGGGCGCTGCATCCGGGATCGACAGGCGCACCAGCATCGACACGGCATTGGGCGCCCCGGGCAAAGGCGGGTGGCCACGGCCGTCCTTTATATGGCAGTTCTGGCAGGCATTGGTGTTGAACAGCGGCCCCAGCCCGTCACGCGCGGTGGTGGTGGACGGGGCGATCACCCAGGGGCTGCGAAAAAAACTGTTGCCGACGCTGAAGTCCACGCGCCGGCTCGGTGCGAGGTTGGCCGAAGGCAGCGAGAACGCGTTCTGGTCGGTCTTGCGCACCGTGGTCGCGCCGCCCGACCGCGCTTCACCCGGCTCGGCCTGGGTGAAGCGCGGCGCGTCATCGCAGGCACTCAGGCTCATGGCCATCAACAGTGCAGGCAGGCGAAGGGGCAAGCGGGACATCCGGTTTCCTGAACGTAAGCTGAATATTAAGCCGCGAAGTCTAACAGGGCGGGGCTTAATGAATAAGAGCAATTATCGTTTGGTGGTTGCCGATTCATTCCCGCTAGAATGGCCGCACATTTTTTTCTGGAGGTGGCCCATGCAGGCTCTCGACGCTTTGCTCAACCGTGTTTCCGTGCCGCGTTTGCTTGAGCCGGCACCGACCCAGGCGCAACGTGACGTGCTGTTCGCCGCTGCCATGCGCGCCCCCGACCACGGTCAGTTGCGGCCTTGGCGCTTCCTGACCGTCGAAGGCCCCGCCCGTGAGCAGATGGGCACGCTGTTGGCCGAGGCTGCCCGGCTGCAAGACGCCGACGCGCCTCAGGCCGCGATCGACAAAGCACAGAACGGCCCGCTGCGGGCGCCGTTGGTGGTGGTGGTGATTGCGCGGTTGCAGGCGCATTTCAAGGTGCCCAAGTCCGAGCAGTTGCTGGCCGCCGCGTGTGCGGCCCACGGGATTTTGCTGGCCGCCTATGCCCAGGGCATTGGGGCCGTGTGGCGCACCGGCGAGTTGTCCTACTCGCCGCACGTGGCCAAGGGCCTTGGGCTGACGGCGGATGAGCAAGTGATCGGCTTCCTGTACCTGGGCACCCCGCAGAACCCGCCACGGGTGGCGCCCAAGGAAGACGTGACACCTTACGTGACGGCCTGGGCCGGGGTGTAAACACCCGGCGCCGATCAGACCTTGAACTGATCCATCAACTGCATTTGCTGGTTGGCCAGGGCATTGAGCTGGCTGCTGATGGCCGCTGACTCCGTCGCCTGGCCGGTCAACGTTTCGGTGACGCTGCGGATCGCCGAAACGTTGCGGTTCACCTCTTCAGCCACCGCGCTTTGTTCTTCGGCCGCACTGGCGATTTGCAGGTTCATGTCACTGATCACCGTCACGGCCTCGCTGATCTTGCCGAGCGCCTGCACCGCCTGATGGATCTGCCCGGCGTTGTTTTGCGCCTGGCTCTGGCTCGAATGCATGGTGGCCACCACCCCGCGAGTGCCGCTCTGGATGCGCTCGATCACCAGGCGAATCTCTTCGACTGAATCCTGGGTACGCTTGGCCAGGTTGCGCACCTCGTCGGCCACCACCGCAAACCCGCGCCCGCTTTCCCCGGCCCGCGCCGCTTCGATGGCCGCGTTGAGCGCGAGCAGGTTGGTCTGTTCAGCGATGCTGCGGATCACTTCCAGCACTGAGCCGATCTGTTCGCTGTTGACCGCCAGGGCCTCGACCTCGGCCACGGCCTTGCTCACTTCGGCGGCCAGGGTGGTGATGTCGTGGGTGCTGCGCTCGATGATCTGCATGCCCTCACGCGCCGATTGGTCGGCACCGCGCGCGGCGCTGGCCGCATTGGAGGCGCTGTTGGCCACGTCGTGGGCGGTGGCACTCATTTCGTTGGACGCGGTGGCCACCTGGTCGATCTCGCGAAACTGCACCTGCATGCCTTCGCTTGTCTGGTGGGCGATGGCCGAAGACTGGTCGGCGGTGCTGCGCGCTTGGGTGATGCTGTGTTTGATCTGGGCGATGGTGGGTTGCAGCTTGTCCAGGAAGTGGTTGAACCCGTTGGCCAGCTCGCCCAGCTCGTCTTTTTTGGTGTAGACCAGGCGCTGGGTCAGGTCGCCCTCGCCGCTGGCGATGTCTTTGAGCATGGCGGCCACGTGGTTGATAGGCCGGGTCACGCCGGTGGCGGTCAGCCAGATCAGCAGCAGGCCCAACAGCCCGGCCGCGGTGCCGACCAGCAGGGATTTGACGGTGTCGCTGGCTTGGGTCTGGTTGAGCATGGCCTGCATTTTCAGCGTGTCGGCCATCAGCACGTCTTTGGGCAACTTGATGACGATGCCCCAGGATTTGGCCCCGGGGATCGGTTTGACCGGGTACACGGCGCGAATAGTGCCGTCTTGCTCGCGGACCATGGGGCTGTCGCTGGCCAGCAGTTGCACGATGTCCTTGCCTTCATCGCCCAAGGTGTCGATCAGGCTCTTGCCGATTTTGTCCGGCAGGCCGCTGTGGGCGGCGATCAGGCCCGAGCCGGACAGAATCTCCAGGTTGCCGCCCCCGTTGAACAAGGTTTTTTGTGCGGCCACCGCCGCCGCTTGCAGGGCATTGAGGGCGATGTCGATACCGACCACGCCCACCACGTTGCCATCCACCAGCAGGGGCAGGGCGATGCTGGTCATCAACACGGACTTGCCACCGACATCGTCGGCATAGGGGTCCAACAGGCACGTCTGGCGGGTGTCGCGTGGGCAGGTGTACCAGATGTTGTAGGGCGTGCCGCTCAAGTTGAGGGTGGTCTTGGTCAGATCGTCTTCGACCATGATGGTGTTCAGGCTTTCGCCGCCTGCACGGCTCCAGTAGCTGGAGAAACGGCCCTTTTCATTAGAGACACGGGCAGCGTCGTTGATGAACTCGCTGTCTTTGCCGTCCAGCCCGTTGGGTTCGAAAGACAACCAGACGCCCAGCACCTCGCGGTTGCGTTCAAAGGTGGTTTTCAGGCGTTGATTGAGTTCTTCACGCAGGGCACCTGGCTCCAGCGCGCGTTTGGCGGCGGTGTTGCGCAAGTCCTTGACCTGGTCGGCGAGGGCGGTGACCACCACCAGGCTTTCACCAAAGGTCTTTTGCAACTGCAGCGCTTGTTCAGCTGCCTTGGCTTGCAACAGGTCCTGCACGCTGGCGTTGAGCATCCGCGAGCTTGAAGCACTGATCAGCTCGTCGTTGCGGTTGGTCTGGTACAGGTTCATGCCGACAATCAGCGCAATCACCCCCACCAGGCACAGGCCGGACAGCAGCACGATTTTCACGCGGATAGAGAGGGTGTTGAACATAGGGGCACTCGCGAATGGACTTATTGGTATGCACGCGGCGTTGCCAAGTCCATTCGGCGCCATGCCCGAAACATCGGCGCTGGGCGGCGGTTCATGAGGGTAAACCGATGAGCGGTAGGGCCGATCAGGAAGGGGTGGGCAGGCGTTCCGGTCGCGACCAGATGTAGAGGTTGCCCAGGCTCATGCCGGCAATCGCCAGGTAGACCGGCCAGCCGTGATCGAGCATCACCAGCATCAGCACGGCGCACAGCAGCATGCTCACGGTGGCGCTGACTTTGGCCCGGCGCGCGATGATCTTGCCGTTGCGCCAGTTGAACAGGATGGGCCCGAACAGCCGGTGATTTTCCAGCCAGGCACTCAGGCGTGGCGAGCTTTTGGTGGCGGCCCAGGCGGCCAGCAGGATGAATTCGGTGGTGGGTAGGCCCGGCACGACGATGGCAATCAGTCCGATCCCCAGGCTCACATAGGCCAGCAAGCCGAACAGGATACGGGCGATTTTCGACGAGGAGGGGGCTTTGCCGGTCATGGGTACGGTTTGCATGGCCAATGGGTTAACACGGTAGTTAAGTTGAAACCGGCGCTAAACGTGAGCGCGGGCCCGCCCGCGATAGCATGACCTGGATTGACCCATAGACCCAGGTGAACGTATCGCGGGCAAGCCCGACCCCACACGGCGGGATCAGGCCAGTTCCGGGGCCTCAGCGTAAGCCTGTTCCAGCAGTACGGTGAAGCGCACAAACGCATCCACCGCGGCGTTTTCCGCTTCGGCTTCTTCTTCGGCGCTGAACGTCAGGCCGTCGAGGGTGCGGGTGAAGCTTTTCCAGCCTTCGGCGCGGCCGCCAGCCGGTTCGCCCAGGTGGCGGGCGCCGAAGGTTTCGCTCAGGCCCAGGCCTACGGCACGCTTGATCAGGAACGCGGCGCCCAGTTTGGAGCCTTCGGACACAAACAGCCAGCCCAATGCCTGGGCCTTGCTCGGGTTTTTTACCGCGCCGGCGACCGGAGCGGGCACTGGGGTGTCCAGGTCGGCCAGGTCCAGCTTGGCGGCTTCGGCGCGGCAGCGGGCCGCCAGGTCGGGGACGATGGCAATCAATTCTGGGTCGTTGTACAGCGACACCAGTTCGGACTGGAACAGGTACTGGGCCACCACGAAACGGGCGAAGTTGGCCTGGGTTTCAAACGGTGCATGGGCCTTGACCAGCGCATCGAGCTTGGTGTGCGGCGCGTTAGTGATCTGGTTCAGGCGCTGGGAGCGCAGGGCGGCGCGTTCGGGGGTTGGAGAAGCGGTCATCGGGGAGTCCTTGAAAAGAGAAAGCGTCGGGTTGCCAGGCTGCTATGAACTAGACGAACTAGAAGACGCGTCACAGTAAAAAATCCTCACTAGGCCGGTAAAAAAACCGGCGCAGTGAGGCTCCATGGATCAGATGTCCCAGATCAGGTTGATCGCAAAGTTGCGGCCTGGCTGGGTCAGGCGGTCGAGGTTGGCCGGAGCGGTCACGCCCGCTTCGCCCACGCCGTCGTAGCTGCGCACGTCATCCCAGTTCCAGTATTTCTTGTCGGTGAGGTTGTACAGGCCGCCATTGAGGGTCACGTCCTGGGTGACCTTGTAGAAGCCGGTCAAGTCGACAATGCCGAAACCCGGGGTCTTGAACGGGCCGTTGGCGCTGTTGCCGTCGGGGGCGAAGAAGGTGGTGCTGTCTACGCGGTCCTGTTTCTTGACCAGGGTCCAGCTGACCAGCGCGCCGTAGTTCTGCTGGTCGTAGCCCAGGCCGAACACGCCCTTGAGCGGGTTGACGCTGTTGAGCGGCTCGCCGCTGTCGTCATTGCGACCGTAGGCGTAGGCGATCGACCCTTGGGTGTAGAGGCCCTGTGGGGCACCGAAGGCATCGAGGTTCAGGCGGCCTTTGGCTTCTGCGCCCTTGATGGTGGCGCGCTTGATGTTGTTGGCCTCGAACTGCTGCGCGGTGCCGCCAGCGACCGAGGCGTCTTCGTCGATGAAGTTGCGGTACTTGTTGTAGAACACCGCCACGTCAAAGGAGCCTGCGTCGAAGTTGCCGCGAATCCCGGTTTCCAGGCCTTTGCTGGTTTCGGGCTTGAGGTTGGGGTTGGGTTCGACGGTGTAGCCCTGCTGCAGGTTTTCAAAGCGGCCATACAGCGCTTTGGCCGACGGGGTGCGGAAACCTTCGGCGTACTGGCCGAACCAGGTGTACTGCTCGGTCAGCGCGTAGGTCAGGCCGAATTTGGGCGTTACACGGTGCCAGTTCTTTTCGGCGTCGCTGTGGTCGTAGATGCGCTGCGGGTCGACGGTGTTGAGAAACGCCTGGGTCAGCTTGGGTTTGAGCTGGATGGCGTCGTAACGCACGCTGGGCAAAAACGTCCATTGGCCCCAGGCGATCTGGTCCTGGGCGAACAGCGAGTAGGTGTTGATGGTCGGGTCCGGGAAGTCGCTGGCTTTTTTCACGCTGTCGCTGGCCGACGGGCTTGGTGCGCCGATGGCGGTGCAACCTGCGCCCACGGCCAGGCAGGTCGCGGCGCCTTCACGCGAACCGGTGACTTTCTGTTGCTTGAGGGTGGTGCCGTAGGTCACGACGTGGTCGGTGTCGCCGACGCTGAAGGCTTTGTCCAACTGCGCGTCGAACACCCACTGCTTCTCTTCGTACAGGGTGTCGCGGGTACGCAATACCTTGCGCGAGGGTTGGTAGATTTCGGCGGTGGTCTGGTCGGTCTTGGCGATCTGGTAGTTGAGGCTGGTCTTGATGTGATCGGCAATCGGCGAGTCGAGGGCGAACCGGTTTTCGAGGCCGAAACGCTCGCGGGTGATGGTGTCGTTGCCGCGTCGATCACGATAGAAATTGAACCCCCGCCCGCCGGTGAACGGGCCGCCCACGGCGTTTTTCAGGTTGACGTCGCGGTCGTCCTTGTACTTCTCGTAGGTCAGGCCCAGGCGGTTGTCGTCACCGTAGTTCCAGCCCAGCTTGGCCAGTACGTTGGTGGTGCGCGCATCTTCCGGGTTGGCGCCGGTGCGGGCCAGGCCCGTGGCGTTGTTGCCGTCGTAGGATTCCATCTCGTGGCCGTTGCGCTGGCTCAGGTGCAGCAAGCCGTCAAAGTCTTGTACGCGACCGGCGACGGTGCCGGAGGTCAGCCAGCTTTCGTCGGCGGAGCTGTAGCCGGTCTTCAGGCGGGCGCCCACGTCCTGGCCGGGTTTGATGATGTCGTCGGGGTCGAGGGTGAAATAGCTCACCGCACCGCCGATGGCGCTGCTGCCGTACAGGGCCGAGGCCGGGCCGCGCAGGATTTCCACGCGCTTGACGATTTCCGGGTCGACGTAGTTGCGACGGGTCTTGGCGTAGGGGCCGTTGAAGAAGTTGTCGGGCACCTCCACACCGTCGACCTGGGTGAGGATGCGGTCGCCGTCGATGCCGCGGATGTTATAGCCCGCATTGCCCGCGCGGGTGCCTGCGCCGCTGACGGAAACGCCCGGCTCGTAGCGCACCAGCTCGCGGATGGTGTTGACGTTCTGGCGGTCCAGCGCTTCGCGCTCATGCACGCTGACGGTGCTTGGCACGCTGTCCACCGCCTGCTCCTGGCGGGTGGCGCTGATGGTCATTTGTTGCAGGGTGATGGCGCCACCGGCGGCGCGGCGCTCCAGCACGATGTTGTTATTGCTCAGCTTGCGATAGCCCAGGTTGGTCCCCACCAACAGGCGTTCCAGGGCTTTTTCTGGCGGCAACGAGCCGTTCACGCCCGGCGAGGACACACCCTGGCCCAACTCGGCGGGCAAGCCGACCTGCCAGCCGGTCACCGAAGTAAACGCATTGAGCGCCGACACCAACGGCTGCTGCTCGATGCTGAAGCTGTAATTGCCGTGGCTGCGTGCGGCGGGCTCGGCGGCGTGAACGGCCATCACCGGCGCGCCCGCCAGCAAGAGGGCGGCGGTCAGCAGGGACAAGCCGTGACGGCGAGCGGGTGAAGAGGGCCGGCGGTTGAAACGAGAGGACATCGAGAGCGCTCCGGAAGGGACGAATCTTATAGTTGCGACCTGATTCAAATAGGAATCAGTTGCATTGGCTATAACGAGACGTACCACCGAGGGCTATCGAGTAAAAATAATTCTCATTTAGTTCAAGATCACCAGCGCCGGGTATTCCGAGAGCTTGGCGGACGTGATGTGGGCCAGCGAGCGCACCACGTCCAGTGGCTGGTCGAGGCGGTAATTGCCGGTCACGGCGACATGGGCCAGTTTGTCATTGTTATTGACTATCCAGCCCGGGTAATACCGGCGCAGCTCGGCCAGCACTTCGCTCAGCGGGCAGTTTTCAAAGATTAGCCGACCCTGGACCCAGGCCAGGTCTTTGTTGACGTCGAGTTTGGCCGGTTGGCCAAAGCCTTTGGGGCCGATGCGGATGCTCTGGCCCGCGCTCAGGCGCACCCGGGCATCGTCGAAGGTGTTGCTCAGGTCCACGTCGCCACGCTGGACTTGCACCTGGGCTTCGCCGTTCAGGTAGCGCACAGCGAAGGCGGTGTCCCGCACGCTGGCGCGCACCGGGCCGGCATCGATTTCCAGCGGCAAGCCGCGGCTGGGCAGCACTTCAAAGAACGCTTCGCCCTGATACAGCCGGGCGATGCGCTGGTGGTCCTTGACCGTGCTGGAGAACGCCGAATTGGTGTTGAGCAGGACATTGGAGCCGTCGTCCAGTTGCAGGCGCTGGCGCTCGCCCACCACGGTCAGATGGTCGGCTTGCAGGCGCACCGGCAGGTTGGTGAAGCTGGCCAGGCCTAGCACCAGCATGGCGGCGGTGGCCAGGGGTTTCCAATGCGGTTTGAGGCGGCGCCACAGGCTGCGCTTGCGCGGCGCGGCCAGGGCGACGGCGGCGCTGTAGACCGGCGCGCCGCCCCAGGCGGTCTGGGCCTTGGTGAAGGCGTCGAGGTGCGCCGGATCGGCTGCCAGCCAGGCCTCGAACTCGGCCCGCTGCCCGGGTTGCGGGCACTGCAAGGCGATCAGCCAGTCGAGGGCTTGGTCCATGGCCACGTCTTGCAACACCCCGTGAGCCAGCTCATGGGGGCGCAGGTTATTCGGGTCCGTCACGGTGTTCCTCGGGTCTTCGCCACGTTTTATTCATGTTGTCCTACAGCCTGGATCGACAAATCTGCCGGGTGAAGCTTAAGGGCGATCCAGTCTTTCGGCCACACCTATGCAGATGGCCATAATCAGCTTCAGTTCCTTTTGTACGGTGCTCAAGGACACGTCGAGTTGGTCGGCGATCTCCTGGTAACTGCAGCCGTGCAGGCGGCTGAGAATGAAGATCTGCTGCTGACGGGCGCTCAACTGGCCCAGGCTGACGCTCAGGTGTTCCAGCAGTTGCTCGGCCTGGGTGATGTCCTCGGGGGTGCTGACAGGGGAGGCGACGCTTTGCAGCACGTCCATCGGGACGTCTTCCTGCAAGGTCCGCGCTTGAATCCGGCAGGCGCGCAGGTGGTCCAGCGCCAGGTTGCGGGCGGTCTGGTAGACGAAGGGTTCGAGGTGGTCGATCGGCCGCTCGCTCAGGGCCCGCGTAACGCGCAGGTAGGTTTCCTGCAACAGGTCCTCGGCGGTGCTGGGGTTATTCACCATGCGCTGCAAGGTGCGCAGCAACACGACCCGCTGAGTGAGGAAGACTTGGTTGAAGCGAGATTGGCTCACAGTGACACCCGACCGATAGGCAGTTAATGATAATGCTTATCATCAACACAAATGGCAAGTGGCTATTTCACTGCGCCTGTGGGCAACACCGGCAGGAGCGGGCGAACCCGCTCCCACAAGGGGTATCACTCGGCGTTGCACAGCGCCAGGCAGTTATCCAGCATGCGGTTGGAGAAGCCCCACTCGTTGTCGTACCAGGCCAGCACTTTGAGCAGCTTGCCGCTGGACTTGGTGTGGTTGGCGTCGAAGATCGACGACAGCGGGTTGTGGTTGAAGTCGCTGGAAACCAGCGGCAGCGTGTTGTAGCCCAGGATCTTGGAATGCTGGCTGGCTGCTTTCAACAGGGCGTTGACCTCATCGGCCGAGGCTTCGCGCTTGAGTTGCACGGTCAGGTCCACCAGCGACACGTTGATCACCGGCACACGCACGGCCATGCCGGTCAGCTTGCCCGCCAGGTCTGGCAGCACCAGGCCCACGGCTTCGGCGGCGCCGGTCTTGCTCGGGATCATGTTCTGGGTGGCCGAACGGGCGCGGTACGGGTCGGTGTGGTAAACGTCGGTCAGGTTCTGGTCGTTGGTGTAAGCGTGAATGGTGGTCATCAGGCCACTCTCGATGCCCAGCTCGCGGTGCAGCACCTGGGCCACCGGCGCCAGGCAGTTGGTGGTGCAAGAGGCGTTGGAGATGATCTGGTGCGACTGACGCAAAATGTCATGGTTCACCCCGTACACCACAGTGGCGTCGGCGCCCTTGGCCGGGGCCGAGATGATCACTTTGCGTGCGCCAGCGCTAATATGCGCAGCCGCCTTGTCGCGGTCGGTGAACAGGCCGGTGCACTCAAAGACCACGTCGATCTTGTGAGCCGCCCACGGCAGCTCGGCCGGGTTGCGGATGGCACTCACGGCGATCCGGTCACCGTTGACGGTCAGGCTTTCCTGATCGTGGGCGACCTCTGCCTCGAAAGTGCCGTGTACGGTGTCGTATTTGAGCAGGTGGGCGTTGATCGCACTGTCACCCAGATCGTTGATGGCGACGATCTGCAAATCCTGACGGTAACCTTGGGTATACAGTGCGCGCAGGACATTACGGCCAATACGGCCAAAACCATTGATTGCGATACGAAGAGTCATTGGAAAGTGCCTGTCGTCGATTTGTTGTAAGAATTACAAGATTATTCGCATAAAAATAGAAAACAAGCCTTTTTAGTGGCAATATTTTGTTCAACCAACAACGAGTGACCTGAATCCACTGGTCCAATTGATCAAGAAACACCCTGCCAACCCATGTGTAGCGGGCTTTTGATCAGCATAGACGCACAGGTCGCCACATCCGTTAGCCTGGAGTTCTTCACATGCATCCCCGCGTTCTTGAGGTCACCGAACGTCTTGTCGCCCGCAGTCGTGCCACCCGTGAGGCCTACCTTGCGCTCATTCGCGGCGCCGCGAGCGACGGTCCGATGCGTGGCAAGCTGCAATGCGCCAACTTTGCCCACGGCGTGGCCGGTTGCGGCGCCGAAGACAAGCAAAGCCTGCGGATGATGAATGCCGCCAACGTGGCAATTGTTTCGTCATATAACGACATGCTGTCAGCGCACCAGCCCTACGAGCATTACCCGGACCAAATCAAACAAGCCCTGCGCGAAGTCGGCTCGGTCGGCCAGTTCGCGGGTGGCACCCCGGCCATGTGCGACGGTGTGACCCAGGGCGAGCCCGGCATGGAGCTGAGCCTGCTCAGCCGTGAAGTCATTGCCATGTCCACGGCGGTAGCGCTGTCCCACAACATGTTCGATGCCGCGCTGATGTTGGGCATCTGCGACAAGATCGTGCCGGGCCTGATGATGGGCGCGCTGCGCTACGGCCACCTGCCGATGATCTTCGTACCGGGCGGCCCGATGCCGTCGGGCATCTCCAACAAGCAAAAGGCCGACGTGCGCCAGCGCTACGCCGAAGGCAAGGCCACCCGCGAAGAGCTGCTGGAATCGGAGATGGGCTCGTACCACAGCCCGGGCACCTGCACCTTCTACGGCACCGCCAACACCAACCAATTGCTGATGGAAGTGATGGGCCTGCACCTGCCCGGCGCGTCGTTCGTCAACCCGTACACCCCGCTGCGTGACGCCCTGACCCGTGAAGCGGCGCACCAGGTCACCCGCCTGACCAAGCAAAATGGCGCGTTCATGCCCATTGGCGAGATCGTCGACGAGAAAGTCATCGTCAACTCCATCGTCGCCCTCAACGCCACGGGGGGCTCCACCAACCACACCCTGCACATGCCGGCCATCGCCATGGCCGCGGGCATCATCCTCACCTGGCAAGACATGGCTGACCTCTCCGAGGTGGTGCCGACCCTGTCCCACGTGTACCCAAACGGCAAGGCCGACATCAACCACTTCCAGGCGTCGGGCGGCATGTCGTTCCTGATCCGCGAGCTGCTCGAAGCCGGCTTGCTGCACGAAGACGTCAACACCGTGGCCGGTCGCGGCCTGAGCCGCTACACCCAGGAACCGTTCCTGGTGGACGGCCAACTGGTATGGCGCGACGGCCCGATCGAAAGCCTCGACGAAAGCATCCTGCGCCCCGTGGCCCGGGCGTTCTCGCCCGAAGGCGGGTTGCGCGTGATGGAAGGCAACCTGGGCCGTGGCGTGATGAAAGTCTCGGCCGTGGCCCTCGAGCACCAGACCGTCGAAGCCCCGGCGGTGGTGTTCCAGGACCAGCAAGACCTGGCCGACGCGTTCAAGGCCGGTCAACTGGAAAAAGATTTTGTGGCGGTGATGCGTTTCCAGGGCCCGCGCTCCAACGGCATGCCCGAATTGCACAAGATGACCCCCTTCCTCGGCGTGCTCCAAGACCGCGGTTTCAAGGTTGCCCTCGTAACAGACGGGCGAATGTCCGGCGCCTCGGGTAAGATCCCCGCCGCGATCCATGTCAGCCCCGAAGCTCAAAGCGGCGGGCCACTGGCGCGCGTGCGTGATGGCGATATCATTCGCGTGGATGGCGTAACCGGCACCCTGGAACTTAAAGTGGACGCCGAAGAATTTGCAGCGCGCACGCCTGCCACGGGCCTATTGGGCAATAACGTGGGGGCGGGCCGTGAACTGTTTGCGTTTATGCGTTTGGCAGCAAGCTCCGCAGAGCAGGGCGCCAGCGCCTTTACCTCTGCCTTGGAGACACTGAAGTGAAGCTTGCGCTGGTGGGTGATATCGGCGGGACCAACGCCCGTTTTGCGTTGTGGCGGGACCAGGCGCTGCATTCGATCCGTGTGCACGCCACGGCGGACCATGCCAGCCCCGAGGAGGCCATCAAGGTCTATCTCAAGGAAGAAGGCCTGGCCATCGGCAGCCTCGGCGCGGTGTGCCTCTCGGTGGCCGGGCCGGTGAGCGGGGATGAATTTAAATTCACCAACAACCATTGGCGCTTGAGCAAAAAAGCCTTTTGCGACACTTTGCAGGTGGATGAGCTGCTGTTGGTCAATGACTTCACGGCCATGGCCCTGGGCATGACCCGCTTGCAGCCCGACGAGTTCCGCGTGGTCTGCGAAGGCACCGCCGAACCGTTGCGCCCGGCAGTCGTGATCGGCCCGGGCACCGGCTTGGGCGTGGGCACCTTGCTGGACTTGGGCGCCGGCCGTTGGGCGGCGTTGCCGGGGGAGGGCGGCCATGTCGACCTGCCGGTCAGCAGCCCGCGTGAAGCCCAATTGTGGCAGCACATCTACACTGAGATCGGGCACGTCAGCGCCGAGACGGCCTTGAGCGGCGGCGGCTTGCCCCGCTTGTACCGGGCGATCTGCGCGGTCGACGGGCATGAAGCCGTACTGCAAACCCCCGAAGCCATTACGGCGGCCGGTCTTGCGGGCGACCCGATTGCCCTGGAAGTGCTCGACCAGTTCAGTATCTGGCTGGGCCGGGTGGCCGGTAACAATGTGCTCACCACCGGCGGTCGAGGCGGGGTGTACATCGTGGGCGGTGTGATTCCGCGCTTTGCGGATTTTTTCATCAACAGCGGTTTTACCAAGAGCTTCAGTGACAAAGGCTGCATGAGCGACTACTTCAAAGGCATACCGGTGTGGCTGGTGACCGCACCCTATTCCGGGTTGACCGGGGCCGGAGTGGCATTGGAACAAGCGTTCGGGTAGGGATGATGGCCCTCTGTGGGAGCGGGCTTGCCCGCGATGGGGCCCTAAGAAAAGCAACCTATTCAGCCAGGCCCGCCGATAACAATAAGGAGGCCCCGTGAGCGTAAACAGTAAATCCATTCTCCTGGTCGATGACGACGAGGAAATCCGTGAATTGCTGCAAACCTACCTCAGCCGCGCCGGGTTTCTGGTGCGCGGGGTGCCCAATGGCGCGGGGTTTCGTCGGGCGATGAACGAGGCGCCCTGTGATCTGGTGATCCTCGATGTGATGCTGCCCGACGAAGACGGCTTCAGCCTCTGCCGCTGGATCCGCCAGCACCCGCGCCAGGCGCAGGTGCCAATCATCATGCTCACCGCCAGCTCTGACGAGGCCGACCGTGTGATCGGCCTGGAGCTGGGCGCCGACGACTACATCGGCAAACCCTTCAGCCCGCGTGAGTTGCAGGCCCGCATCAAGGCCCTGTTGCGCCGTTGCCAGTTTGGCCAGGAACGCAGCGGCGGCGACGTGTTGGTGTTTGGCGACTGGCGCCTGGACATGGTCAGCCACCGCCTGTTTCACATCGACGGCGAAGAAGTGATCCTCTCGGGCGCCGACTTTGCCCTGCTCAAATTGTTTCTTGACCACCCTCAACAGATTCTCGACCGCGACACCATTGGCAACGCCACCCGTGGCCGCGACCTGATGCCGCTGGACCGGATCGTCGACATGGCCGTGAGCCGCCTGCGCCAACGCCTGCGCGACACCGAAAAACCGCCGCGCCTGATTCGTACCGTGCGCGGCAGCGGCTATCAACTGGCAGCCAGCGTGGTTGCCGGCAATGCCCACTGAAAACCTGAGCGAACTGCGCCGCAAAGTGCCGGTGCCGCGCTCCTTGCTGGGGCGCATGTTGCTGCTGACCTTGCTCGCGGTGCTGTTTGCCCAGGCGCTGTCCAGCGTGATCTGGGTGTCGCAGCTGCGGGCTACGCAACTGGAAGGCCTGGTCACCGCCGCCCGGAGCCTGGCGCATTCGATGACTGCCAGCGTCAGTTATTTCCGCTCCCTGCCCGTGGCCTTTCGCCCGCTGGTGCTCGACCAGTTGCGCAGCATGGGCGGCACGCGTTTTGTGGTGACCCTCAACGACCGCCCGCTGGACATGTCCGTGTTGCCGGAAACCCCGCGCAAGCACGCGGTGCTGGGTGCGGTGGAAGAAGTGCTGCGCCAGACCCTGGGCGGCGACGTGCATATCTCGGTGGAGTTCGTGAGCGCCGAAGACCTGCGCATCTTCAACGCGGGCCTGAAACTTGATGAGTTGCCCCGTTCCTGGGCGCATTACGCGCTGAGCCTGGAGCCGGTCAACCCGCCGGTGCTGGTGACGCAGATCCAACTGGCGCAGGGCGAGTGGCTGTACATCGCCTCGCTGCTGCCCGAACCCTACACCAGCCTTGAAGAACAAGGCCTGCCGTCCCAGCAAGTGTGGTTTATCGTACTGACCAGCGGCTTTTTGCTGCTGTTCATCGGGTTGCTGGTGCACTGGCAGAGCCGCCCGCTCAAACGCCTGGCCCGGGCGGCGCGGGATATGTCATTGGGCGCCGACGTGGAGCCGGTGGCCGAGGGCGGCGGCAGCGAAGTGGTGGAAGTGGGCCGTGCCTTCAACGCGATGCGCGAACGCATCAGCCGCTACCTTACCGAGCGCAGCCAGTTGTTCAGCGCCATTTCCCACGACTTGCGCACCCCCATCACTCGCCTGCGCCTGCGGGTGGAGCTGCTGGAAGACGAAAACCTGCAAACCAAATTCGGTCGCGACCTGGATGAGCTGGAGCTGTTGGTCAAAGGCGCGCTGCAATGCGTGAAAGACACCGACATTCACGAAAACATCGAACAGGTCGACCTCAACCACGTACTCGATTGCCTGGTGGAGCCCTACCTGGCGCCCAACGGCAATGGCCGGGTCACGCTGGGCGGGCGCGCACTGGCCCACTACCCGGGCAAGCCGCTGGCGCTCAAGCGCTGCATCGGCAACCTGATCGACAACGCGTTGAAGTACGGGCAGAACGCCCATTTGCACCTTGAAGACAACAGCGCGGAGTTTGTCCTGCACGTCGACGACGAAGGCCCCGGCGTACCGGAGCAGCGCCTGGAACAAGTCTTCGAGCCGCACTTTCGCCTGGCCGGGCACCAACAGGGTTACGGCCTGGGCCTGGGGATTGCGCGCAACATCGCCCACAGCCATGGCGGTGAAGTGAGTTTGCAGAACCTGCGCGAAGGCGGCCTGCGCGTGACCTTGCAACTGCCGCGTACCCTCGACTAGATGCTCTGGCGCAGCCGCGCCAGGTCCCGCAGCGGCGGTGCCCCAAACAATCGGCTGTATTCGCGGCTGAACTGCGACGGGCTTTCATACCCTACCCGGTAGCCGGCCGCCGATGCTTCCAGGCCTTCGGCGATCATCAGGCGCCGCGCTTCCTGCAAGCGCAGCTGCTTCTGATATTGCAGGGGGCTCATGGCCGTGATCGCCTTGAAGCGGTGGTGCAGGGTGGAAACGCTCAGGTTCACTTCCTTGGCTAAATCATCAATGCGCAGCGGCTGTTCATAGTTGCCGTTCAGCCAGGTGATGGCCTGGCTGACACGATGGCTCTGACTGTTGGCCACGGCAATTTCATACAAGCGATAACCCTGTGGCCCACGCAGCAAGCGATAGAGAATTTCGCGGTTGATCAACGGCGCGAGCATCGCGATGTCTTTGGGCGTGTCCAGCAGGCGCGCCAGGCGCAGCACCGCGTCGAGCAGTTGACGATCGATACAGTCCACGTACATGCCGCGTGATGTCGGCCGTGCGGGCACGCCCATGGGGCCGGCTTCGGCGATCAGGGCGGTGAGCTGCGCCGGGTCGATGTTTACCCGCACCGACAGGTTGGGGTTTTCCGGCGTGGCGTCGAGAATACGCCCGGCCACCGGCATGGCCACCGAGAACACCAGGTAATTGAGCGGGTCGTAGGCAAACACTTCGTCGGCCAGGCGCACTTCCTTGCTGCCATGGGCCAGGATGCACAGCGCAGGCTCCACCAGCACCGGCATGAAATCGCGCGGTGTGTTGTGGCGGTTAAGAAACAGCGAGGTGATCGCCGTGCCGTAGGAGCCGTCTTCCCAGGTATGGCGCCGTACGATACCCGCCAGTTCGGCGCGTTGTTTTTCCATATCGGCGTCGAGCGGGGTTGCGTGTGGATCGGGCGACGACATGGGGGCCTCCGGGTGTCTTGACGATGGGCACAGCTTAGATCGGGTTTCAAACGGGGGGTATTTCGATTCTGCTCAATCCTTGCCTGATCCTGCGATAAATCACGAATCAGGCAATTACCCGGGCTGTCACCTGCCTGAAACAAAGGTGTTGGCGTTGAAGTAAACCGCGCGGCGGGTTTTTTGTTTATGTGCTTCTCGCAGGATTGTGCAATAAGCCGACAGGAATTGACTAACCGCCCTTGCGGCGACGCCCGTATCGTTGATCCTGTGGCAACACGCCCTCACAGTGCTTGCCGAGCATCACTTCTCAACGGGAGAGTCGAACATGTCCACCCCCATTCCCGCGAGCCATATGGCCTTTATCCGTGCCCGTTCCGGGTGCAGCACCGAACTGGGTGCACGCTTGAGCAGTTTGATCGAACCGGGCCGCCAGGCTCAGGGTTGCCTGCAATTTTCGTTGCAGCATTCCCAGTCCGACCCGGATGTGTGGCTGATTTCCGGTTTTTGGAGCAGTGAGCAGGCAATGAGCGCCTACTTCAGCTCCCCGGCGCTGAACATTTTTGGCGAGCTGCTGAACGACGGAGTCTTGCGCAGCATGGACTTCCAGACCTTCACCGACGCCTCTGCCGTGAATGCGTATGGCGAGTACCTGCAACTGGCGGGTTAGAATGTCGGCCTTTTTTCAAGGCCAGGACCCGCCACATGGCACGTAAAGAGTTTGCCCAGCACGAAGCCGTCTCCGCCCTGGTGCGTGCAGAAGAAGGTGGCTACCACGCCGCCATTGCCGTCAAGACACTGGATGGCATGAGCCCGCCGCGCTTTCACAAGATCCTCGATGGTCAGCTGTTCACCACCGCTTCAGACGCCGACGACGCCGCTGCCCAGCAGTTGGAGCGCTTGATCGACGTGGATGAAGAGGGGCAACCGGTGTGGGCCACCACGGCGAGTTGATGGCCCCGGCGCCCGGCTGCGCGTTCAGCGTGGCCGGTGCATCTTGAACAGCGCTTGCGGGCTCACCTGGAAGTAGTCGGCCGGGCCGCCGCCACGCAAGATCGGCTCGGCGGCGGCGGTGTCGTACACGCCGTCCTTGAGCAGCCACTTGGCGATATGCACGGCCACTACCTCGCCCAGCACCAGCCAGCTGGGCACCAGGCCTTTGTCGGCACGCTGCAACTGGATGATCTGCGTGACTTTGCACTCGAATGACACCGGGCTCTCGCCCACGCGAGGCACGGCGACCACCCGGGACGCCACCGGCGTAAGGCCTGCGAGCTCGAATTCGTTGGTTTGCGGCGGGACAGCCGCGCAGCTCTGGTTCATCTGCTCGGCCAGCGGGCGCGTGGCCAGGTTCCACACAAACTCGCCGGTTTGCTCGATGTTGTTCAGGCTGTCTTTGCGTCCGACACTGGAGAACCCAATGATCGGCGGAATGTAGTTGAACGCGTTGAAGAAGCTGTACGGCGCAAGGTTCAGTCGGCTTTCGCTGTCGTGCGAAGAAATCCAGCCGATGGGACGCGGGCCGACGATGGCGTTGAACGGGTCATGGGGCAGACCGTGGCCATTGGCGGGTTCGTAAAAGTGAATATCGTCGGACATGGGCACCGCTCGGCTTTTCAGGGAGCGTGCATAGTGCACACAATTTTGCGATCCGCGAAGGGCCAACAGGGGAGCGGACACGCCGCTCCCCAGGTTTTTCAGTCGGTGGTGATGCGCGAGTGCGTGCGGGTGTCCTTCATGGTGGCGTACACCGCCAGCGAGATGGCGATACACGCCGTCACATACCAGTAGTAGCCGGTTTCCATGCCGATGCTCTTGAACCACAGCGCGATGTATTCAGCCGTGCCGCCAAAGATCGACACGGTCAGCGCATACGGCAGGCCCACGCCCAGTGCGCGGATCTCGGTGGGGAACAGTTCGGCCTTCACCACGGCGTTGATCGAGGTATAACCGCTGACGATGATCAGCGCCGCCATGATCAGGAAAAACGCGCCCCACCAGGTTTGAATGGTGTGCAGGGTGCTGAGGATCGGCACGGTGAACAGCGTACCGAGGATGCCGAACGCGATCAGGATCGGTCGACGGCCGACCTTGTCCGACAGCCCGCCGACAATCGGTTGCAGGCACATGAACAGGAACAGCGTCGCCGCCGAAATGGTGGTGGAGTCGGAAATGCTCATGCCCACCGTGTTCACCAGGTACTTCTGCATGTAGGTGGTGTAGGTGTAGAACGCCAGGGTGCCGCCCATGGTCAGGCCGACCACGGTCATCAGCTCCTTGGGATGGCGCAGCAAGGTGCGCATCGCGCTTTCCTTGGCTTTTTCCTTTTTGGTGAACGACTCGGTTTCTTCCATGCCGCGACGCAGGTACAGCGCGACCACCGCGCACAGGGCGCCGATGGCAAACGGGATGCGCCAGCCCCAGTCGTACAGTTGCTCGGTGCTGAGGAACTGCTGCAGCACGATCAGCACCGCCAGGGCGATGAGTTGGCCGGAGATCAGGGTTACGTACTGGAAACTCGAGAAGAAACCGCGACGTTCCTTGGTCGCCATTTCACTGAGGTAGGTGGCCGAGGTGCCGTATTCGCCGCCCACCGACAACCCTTGCAGCAAGCGGGCGAAGACCAGCAGGATCGGGGCGCCGACGCCGATGGTTTCATAACCCGGGCTCAGGGCGATGATCAGCGAGCCGAAGCACATCAGCAGCACCGAGGCCATCAGCGCGGCTTTACGGCCGACGCGGTCAGCGTACAGGCCCATCAGCCAGCCGCCGATCGGGCGCATCAGAAAGCCCACGGCAAAGATCGCGGCGGTGTTGAGCAGTTGGGCGGTGGTGTCGCCCTTCGGGAAAAAGGTCTTGGCGAAGTACAGCGAGAAAGCAGCGTAGACGTACCAGTCGTACCACTCGACCATGTTGCCGACCGAACCGCTGAAAATCGATTTGATCCGGCTGGAAGTGGTGCGTTCTTTCGCCGACGCACTGGCCGACCCCAAAGGCAGGGTGTTGGAGTTATCCATTGAAGGAACCTTCATGTCATTGTTTTTGTGGAGCGTGCGCAAGCGCCGCCTGGCTGGGGCTATAGCAGGAGCTGTGCCAGGAGGCGCGGGGCCCGTTCTAGAAGGGGCTACGGATTTTTTTGAGCGGAAAGCTGCCGACCGTTTGCAGGCAATGAGCGAAAAACCGCCTATGGGGGCCGTGAGCGCCTAGAGAAACATTTCCCGGCTCAGGCCATGGCGCTGCATTTTTTCGTTGAAGGTACGGCGCGGCAGTTGCAACTCTGCCAGTACGGCCTTGATATCGCCCTTGTGGCGGGTGAGCGCGGCTTTGAGGCAGTGCGCTTCAAACGCCTCCTGCTGCGCCGCCAAAGATTGCCCGGCTTCAATGCCTTCGGGGTCCGGTTCGCCCAGGCCCAGTACCTGGCGTTCGGCGACATTGGCCAGCTCGCGGACATTGCCCGGCCAGTCATGGCTGAGCAATTGGCCCAGTTGCGGCCCGCTCAGCGGCGCGAAACTGCGCCCCAGGCGTTCGCCCGCTTGGTGGGCGAAGTGTTCGAACAACAGGGGGATGTCTTCACGCCGTTCACGCAGCGGCGGCAGGCGCAATTGGGCGACGTTCAAGCGGTAGGCCAGGTCCTCGCGAAAACGCCCGGCGCGGGCTTCGTCCAACAGGTCGGGCTTGGTCGCGGCGACGATGCGCAAGTCCACCTTGATGCTCTGGTTGGACCCCAGCCGCTCCAGCTTCTGCTCCTGCAACACGCGCAACAATTTCACCTGTTGGGCCAGGGGCATGCTTTCGATTTCGTCGAGAAACAACGTGCCGCCATTGGCGTACTCCAGCTTGCCGATGCGCTTGCCCTGGGCGCCGGTAAACGCGCCGCTCTCGTGGCCAAACAGCTCGGCTTCAAACAGCTGCTCTGGAATCGCCGCGCAGTTGAGCGCCACAAAGGGTTTTTTGGCCCGTGGCCCAAAGTCATGCAGGCAGCGCGCAACCAGTTCTTTGCCGCTGCCGGTTTCACCGCGAATGAGCACGTTGACCGGCAAGGTGGCCAGGTCGAGCACTTGGCGGCGCAGGTTCTGCAGGCCCCGGGACACCCCCAGCAGCGTCGAATCGAGCTTGTCCCGGTGGTCGGCCTGTTGATGCAAGCGGCGGTTTTCCAGGACCAGGCCGCGCTTGTCCAGCGCGCGGCGCAGGCTGGTCAGCAGGGCGTCGGGGCTGAAGGGTTTTTCCAGGAAGTCGTAGGCCCCGTCGCGCATGGCCTCTACCGCCATGGGCACGTCGCCGTGGCCGGTGAGCAAAATCACCGGCTGGTCGGGGTCGCGGCGCTGCACTTCGGCCAGCAACGCAAGGCCGCTCAAGCCGGGCATGCGCACATCGCTGAGAATCACCCCGGGAAAATCACGCGGCAGCTGCGCCAGGCACTCTTCGGCGCGGCTGAACAGCTGCACGTCAAAGCCCGACAGGCTCAGCCATTGCTCCACGGTCGTGCGGATGCTGGCTTCGTCATCGACCACAATCACCGCGTTCAACATAGGTCGGGCGCCTCCAGGGCGATGGGCAGGGTCAGGGTAAACAGCGCGCCATCCCCGCGATTACCGGCGCTCAAACGGCCGCCGTGCTCGTGGACGATCGCGTACGACACCGCCAGCCCCAGGCCGAGCCCGTCGCCCACAGGCTTGGTGGTGAAGAACGGGTCGAACACGCTGTTGAGGTGCTCGTCGGCAATCCCGCCGCCGCTGTCGCTGACGGTCAGGTGCCACAGTTGCTGGTCGGCGCGCAGGCGGATTTCCAGGCGTTTGCGGGGTTTGTCGGCCATGGCGTCCAGGGCATTGCGCAGCAGGTTGATCAACACCTGTTCCAGGCGGATCGCATCACCGCGCACCCAGGCCGGGCGGGTCAGGTCGAGCACGGTGCCGATGGCTTCGTCGCGCAGGCGGGCGTCGAGCAAGTGCAGGGACTGGTCGACCACGCCCGCCAGGTCCAGGCGTTCGCGCAGGCCGCTGGGGCTTTTGCGGGCGAAGGTCTTGAGGTGGCCGGTGAGGGCGGCCATGCGCGTGAGCATGTCGTCCAGCGGGGTCAGGGCTTTGTAGGCATCGTCGATGCGGCCATGGTCGAGCAACAGGCGCAGGGTGGCCAGTTGCATGCGCTGGGCGGTCAGCGGCTGGTTGATTTCATGGGCCAGCGCTGCCGACATCTGCCCCAGCGCCGCAAGCTTGGCCGATTGCACCAGCCCGTCCTGAGCGGTGCGCAGCGCTTGTGTGCGTTCCTCCACCAGGCGCTCGAGTTCTTCGCGGCTGCGCTGGCGCAAGCGGGCCAGGCGCCAGCGTTGGGTCAAAAACAACACCAGAAACACCAACGCCAGCCAGGAACCGGCGGCGGCGAGGGCGGCGTTGCGTTGGTCTTCAAAGGCGACCTGGGGTTTGCGCAGCAGGTGTAGGGTCCAGCCTTCGGCTTTGAGCGGCAACGACTCCCAGATGTAGTGGGCCGGGCCGCCTGGGCCGTCGACGCGCATCAGGTGGCTGTCCTGGTCAAAACGTTGCAACACCTGGGTGTCCAGAGGCAGCAGTTGTTTTTTGTCGTATTGGCGGGTGGCCTTGATGTCGGCGTGGTCGCTGTCCGACAACGGGTGCAAGGCGCGGTAACGCCAGCCCGGTTGATTGGCGATAAACACCACGCCGCGCGCATCGCTCACCAGCAGCAAGTCATTGCCCTGGGCCCATTCGCGTTCCAGCTCCGGGAACTCCAGCTTGACCACCATGGCGCCGAGAAATTGCTCGTGTTCATCCAGCACCGCGCTGGAGAGGAAATAACCGGGAATGCCGGTGGTCACCCCCACGGCATAAAAGCGCCCGGTGCCGTGGCTGAGGGTCTGGCTGAAATACGGCCGAAATGCGTAATTGTGCCCCACGTAGCTGCTGGGCAGGTTCCAGTTGCTGGCGGCCACGGCGAGGCCCGTGCGGTCCATCAGCTCCAGGGTGGACGATTGCGCTGCGCCGTTGATGCGTTCCAGTTTGCGGTTGAGCAAGTCCTGGGTGGCCGCGTCCAACGGGCCTTTGAGGGCGCGGATCATTTCCGAGTCCAGGGCCAGCACGGCGGGCAGGGCACGGTAACGTTCGATCAGGGTGTGCAGCGAATTGGCGTACAGCGCCAGTTGCTGATTCGCACGGGAGGCGTCATCCACCAAGGCCTGACGCTCGGCATGGCGCATGGCCAATACGGCGGCCAGCACCGCACCGGCGATGATCAGCAACGAGTAGAAGGTGAGGCGCAAGGGGCGCGGGATCGCGATCATTCGGGGGATGAACAGTGCAATGGGGGGCGTGCACCATAGCATGAGGCATAAAAAAGGCGACCCGGCCATGCAGCCGGGTCGCCTTTATGTGGGCGGGAAAAGGCTTATTGCACCTCTACCGCCAGGCTTTCACTGATCTTTTTCTGCCAGATGGCGGGACCGGTGATGTGGACGGACTCGCCCTTGCTGTCTACCGCAACGGTGACCGGCATGTCCTTGACGTCGAACTCGTAGATCGCTTCCATCCCCAGTTCGGCAAACGCCAGCACTTTGGACTTCTTGATCGCCTGGGCCACCAGGTAGGCGGCGCCGCCGACGGCCATCAGGTACACGGCTTTGTTGTCCTTGATCGCGTCGATTGCGGTCGGGCCGCGCTCGGACTTGCCGATCATGCCCAACAAGCCGGTTTGCTCGAGGATCTGACGGGTGAACTTGTCCATGCGCGTGGCAGTGGTCGGACCGGCCGGGCCCACGACTTCGTCACCTACCGGGTCAACCGGGCCAACGTAGTAGATGAAGCGACCCTTGAGGTCTACCGGCAGGGTTTCGCCCTTGTTCAGCATCTCGACCATGCGCTTGTGCGCCGCATCGCGACCGGTGAGCATCTTGCCGTTGAGCAACACGGTTTCGCCCGGCTTCCAGCTCTGCACGTCTTCAGGCGTGAGGGTGTCGAGGTTGACGCGACGGGCCGACGGGCCGGCTTCCCAGACGATTTCCGGGTAGGCGTCCAGCGGCGGCGCTTCCAGCGAGGCGGGGCCCGAGCCGTCGAGCACGAAGTGCGCGTGGCGGGTGGCGGCGCAGTTGGGGATCATGCACACCGGCAGCGAGGCAGCGTGGGTCGGGTAGTCCATGATCTTCACGTCGAGCACGGTGGTCAGGCCACCCAGGCCCTGGGCGCCGATGCCCAGTTGGTTGACCTTCTCGAACAGCTCCAGGCGCATCTCTTCGATACGGTTCTGTGGGCCGCGGGCTTTGAGCTCGTGGATGTCGATGGACTCCATCAACACTTCCTTGGCCATCACCGCCGCTTTTTCGGCGGTGCCGCCGATGCCGATGCCCAGCATGCCCGGTGGGCACCAGCCGGCGCCCATGGTCGGAACGGTCTTGAGCACCCAGTCGACGATCGAGTCGGACGGGTTGAGCATGGCCATTTTCGACTTGTTCTCGGAACCACCGCCCTTGGCGGCCACGTCCACTTCCACGGTGTTGCCCGGGACGATGGAGTAGTGGATCACGGCGGGGGTGTTGTCCTTGGTGTTTTTACGCGCGCCTGCCGGGTCGGCGAGGATCGATGCACGCAGGACGTTTTCCGGCAGGTTGTAGGCGCGACGCACGCCTTCGTTGATCATGTCGTCCAGGCTCAGGGTGGCGCCATCCCAGCGCACGTCCATACCGACACGCACGAAGACGGTGACGATGCCGGTGTCCTGGCAGATCGGGCGGTGGCCGGTGGCGCACATGCGCGAGTTGATCAGGATCTGGGCCATGGAGTCACGGGCCGCTGGCGATTCTTCGCGCAGGTAGGCTTCGTGCATCGCCTGAATGAAATCGACGGGGTGGTAGTAGGAAATGAACTGCAGGGCGTCGGCAACGCTCTGAATCAGGTCGTCTTGCTTGATCACGGTCATGAGTCGCGCTCCTCTATAAGACGGGAACATTCAATAAAGGTGGCTTCAGTGGGGTGCATCGGTCGGCTGAGGCCACCTTTCCAAGGCACGCCGGGTAATGCTGGCGCGACGCTAAAAAGGCGCGGCAGTATAACCCGGTGCGGTGGCCGATACACCCGGCTATGGTCAAACTCTGCCGGGCGTGATTCCCTGTAGTGGCCTTTTTGACCCGAGATCTTTCATGCCTGAACTGCACGTGGGCGACCGCCAGTGGTCGGTAGCGGCCGGCAGCAACCTGCTTGATGCCCTGAACCAGGCCGGTGTGGCCATTCCTTACAGTTGCCGCGCGGGCAGTTGCCACGCCTGCCTGGTGCGGTGCCGCGGCGAGGTGTTCGACAAGCAGCCCGACGCCTTGAGCCCGGCGCAACGCCAGGCGGGCTGGCGCCTGGCTTGCCAGTGCCAGGTGTCGGGCGACCTGCAGGTGCAGGCCTTTGACCCGCTCAATGACGGTGTGGCGGCGCAGGTGCTGCGGGCCGACTGGCTCAAAGCGTCGGTGTTGCGCTTGCGCGTGCAGCCCGAGCGCGGCTTGCGCTACCAGGCCGGGCAACACCTGGTGTTGTGGGCGGCAGGCGTGGCGCGTCCTTACTCGTTGGCCAGCGTGCCGCAGGTCGATCCGTTTCTGGAGTTTCACCTCGATTGCCGTCTGCCCGGCCAATTCAGCGACGCGGCCCGGCAGTTGAAGGCGGGCGATAGCCTGCGCCTGGGTGAGCTGCGTGGCGGCGCTTTGCACTACGACCCGGGCTGGCAGACGCGCCCGCTCTTGCTGATCGGCACCGGCACCGGCATGGCGCCGCTGTGGGGGGTGTTGCGCGAAGCCTTGCGCCAGGAACATCAGGGGCCAATCCGGGTGGTTCACTTGGCCCACGACGCCTGCAGTCATTACCTGGCCGAGCCCTTGGCGGCGCTGGCCGCCAGCCACGCGAACCTGAGTGTGACGCTGTGGACGCAGGCGCAGTTGGCCGACGCTTTGGCACAACTGCGGCTTGTTTCGCGGCAAACCCTGGCCTTACTCTGCGGGCACCCTGACAGTGTCGAGGCGTTTGCCAAACGCCTGTTCCTGGCCGGGCTGCCGCGCAATCAACTGCTGGCCGATGTGTTCCTGCCGCGGGGTTGAGCGCTGATTTTTCCTGCCGCGAGAGTTGCCATGACCGATGCTATCCACCTGCTGCGCGAGCGCGGGCTGCTGATCTTGCAGCTCAACCGTCCAGACAAGAAAAACGCCCTGACCCGCGCCATGTACAGCCAACTTGCCGAAGCGCTGGAATGGGCGGACGCTGATGCGAGCATCACTGCCGTGCTGATCCAGGGCAGCGGTGAATGTTTTACCGCTGGCAACGACATTGTGGATTTCCTTGAAGAACCGCCAACGGGGCCGGACAGCCCGGTGTTTGCGTTCATGCGAAGCCTGCTCAATTGCCGCAAGCCGGTCATTGCGGCGGTGGCCGGTGTGGCGGTGGGCATTGGTACGACGTTGTTGCTGCACTGTGATCTGGTCTACGTCAGCCGCGATGCGCGGTTGCGCATGCCGTTCGTCAACCTGGGTTTGTGCCCCGAGTTTGGGTCCAGCTTGATCCTGCCGCGTTTATTGGGGCACGCAAAGGCGGCCGAGTTGTTGCTGCTGGGCGAGGGTTTTACCGGTGAACAGGCCGCGGCGTGGGGCATTGCCACCGAAGCGTTGGGCAGTGGGGAGGCGGCGTTGGCCAAGGCGCGGGAGGTGGCCGGGCGATTTGAAAACCTGGCACCGGGGGCGGTGCAGGTGAGCAAGCACCTGATGAAAAGTGTGGATCGGGAACAGTTGCGCCAAGTGATCGAGGACGAGGCGGCCTTGTTTATCCAGCGGTTGAAGTCGCCGGAGGCGATTGCGGCGTTGTCCGGGTTTGTTTCCAAACGGTGATCAGGCCTGGTGTGGGAGCAGGCTTGCCCGCGATGGGGCCGCCACGATAGCCCACCCTGAAATGCAAAAGTCCCGCCATTCACAGGGCGGGGCTTTGGTCTTTCAGCAACCGGTCACTCAGACCATTGGGTCGCCAACGTGCAGGATCTTCATGCCGTTGGTGCCGCCGATGGTGTGGTAGCTGTCGCCTTTGGTCAGGATGACCCAGTCGCCTTGCTCCACCACGCCACGCTTGAGCAGTTCGTCGACTGCAGCCTGACTGACTTGCTCAGGCGGCAGCGACGCCGGGTCGAACGGCACGGTGTAGACGCCACGGAACATGGCCGCACGGGCCTGGGTTTCGCGGTGCGGGGAGAACGCATAGATCGGCACCGAGGAGCGGATACGCGACATGATCAACGGCGTGTAGCCACTTTCGGTCAGGGAGATGATCGCTTTCACGCCCGGGAAGTGGTTGGCGGTGTACATGGCGGCCAATGCAATGCTCTGGTCGCAGCTTTCGAAGACCTTGCCGATGCGGTGGCTGGATGTCTTGCTGGTCGGGTGCTTTTCAGCGCCGACGCAGATGCGCGCCATCGCTTGCACGGCTTCCAGTGGGTACTGGCCAGCGGCGCTTTCAGCAGACAGCATGACGGCGTCGGTGTAGTCCAGTACGGCGTTGGACACGTCGGACACTTCGGCACGGGTCGGCATCGGGCTCTGGATCATCGACTCCATCATCTGGGTCGCCACGATCACCGCTTTGTTGTGGCGGCGTGCGTGCAGGATGATTTTCTTCTGGATGCCCACCAGCTCGGCATCACCGATTTCCACGCCCAGGTCACCACGGGCAACCATCACGGCGTCAGAGGCCTTGATCAGTGCGTCGAGGGTTTCATCGTCGGCCACGGCTTCAGCACGTTCAATCTTCGCCACCAGCCAGGCGGTGCCGCCGGACTCGTCACGCAGTTTGCGGGCGTATTCCATGTCGGCAGCGTCGCGCGGGAAGGACACGGCGAGGTAGTCCACTTCCATTTCGGCGGCGAGCTTGATGTCGGCCTTGTCTTTTTCCGTCAGCGCGGGTGCCGTCAGGCCGCCGCCGCGGCGGTTGATACCTTTGTGGTCCGACAGCGGGCCGCCAATGGTGACCACGCAGTTGAGCTCGGTGGTGGTGGCGGTTTCAACGCGCATGACCACGCGGCCGTCGTCCAGCAGCAGCTCGTCGCCGACGCCGCAGTCTTTGACCAGGTCCGGGTAGTCGATACCCACGACTTGCTGGTTGCCATCGGTCAGCGGGTGGCTGGTGGAGAAGGTGAACTTGTCACCGATCTTCAGCTCGATCCGCTTGTTGGCAAACTTGGCGATACGAATTTTCGGGCCTTGCAGGTCACCCAGCAGCGCGACGAAGCGGCCATGTTTGGCGGCCAGGTCACGTACCAGCTTGGCGCGAGCCTTGTGCTCGTCCGGGGTGCCGTGGGAGAAGTTCAGACGGGCAACGTCCAGGCCAGCCAGAATCAGCTGTTCAAGGACTTCCGGCGAGTTACTGGCCGGGCCGAGGGTGGCGACGATTTTGGTACGACGTACGGACATGCACGGACTCCTGAGTTCAAGCGCTGGGGAAGGCTACTACGCTCTTGGGCTGTAGTCATTGTTCGTTTGCACTACTTATTATTGATTCGCTTGTTTTCACTTCACCCGATCAGATGAACAGACTTGAAGATTTTCGACGAAGGGTCGATACACTGCACAAGACAGGAGAACCCCCATGCGAATCGTGATCATTGCTGCCCTGGCCGTCAGTGTTGTCGGCTGCACCCGCTGGTCGATGGACCATCATTTGAACAACGCCTATCGCGCCTACGACGTGGGTGATTGCCAGCGCGTTACCCTGGAGTTGTCCCAGGTCGACCGCGAGAGCCGTTCGCGGCGCTACGTGCAGCCGGAAGTGTCGATGCTGCGCGGGCAATGCCTGGAGCGCCAGAAGCTGTTTGTGGATGCGGTGCAGACTTATCAGTTCATCATCAGCCAGTACCCGGCCAGCGAATACGCGTTCCGGGCCCGGGCCCGCCTCGATACCCTGCAACAACTGGGACACTATCCGGGTGCAAGTGTCGCTCAATCGCGCCCGGCGTCCTTGTGATGATATTTGTCATTCCATAGCTGGCCCGCTGCCAGTCTTGGGCTATCCTTCGAAAACTGGTTTGTACAAGTTTTATGCGAGCCAGTGCAGGACCCGGGTCTGGCCGCTGTAAAGTGACGATGCCGTTGCCGTTGTCGCACCAGGCCCAGGGAGAGCGAGCCCCGTCGGCTCGTTCCGAATCACTGGAACGGCCGTTTCTGGCCATTGGATGGCGATCTCATCATGTTTACTGAGCGGCGGATCGAGCGGCATCAATTACCTTGTTTTCTGCAAGTCTTTAATCGCCTGACGGACAAACCCATTGGCTACCTGGGGAATGTCTCCCGGGACGGCCTGATGTTGATCAGCCAGTTACCCATGATGGTGGGTGTGGATTTTGAGCTACGGCTGAAAATCCCGGGGCCCGACAGCGATGTCCGTGTCATCGATCTCAAGGCCACCTGTTTGTGGAGCCATGAAGATATCAACCCGCAGCATTACGATTCCGGGTTCAGCCTGTTGGAGGCGCCTGTTGAATATGGGCACCTGATCAACGCCTTGCAGCAGTACTTCAGCTTTTATCCCTTGCAGGCCTCGGCCTGAGTCTTTTGCGCGATGTCGGCCCGATACGGGAAGTTCCCAACCCGTAGCGTGGCCGTGCGTTTCATAACACACCGGCTTTTTTCCAGGCCAGATAACGGGTGACCAGCGCGGTTCCAAGCTGCGAAGGCGGTGTGTCCAACACCGAAAGGGCGTTGGCGTTCAAGCGGTCATGCAGTTCGTTGCGACTATTGAGGTAGTTGACGGTGCCGCAATAAGCCAAGGCTTCGGGCAGTGATTGCACGGGCGCCTGGCGCAATTGGTCCAACACTTCTTCACGCAGGCTGGCCACCAAGACGCGGTGCTGACGACCGATGCGCTTGACCGCCGCCAACAGTTCTTCGTCGTCTTCGTCGCGCAGGTTGGTCACCAGGATCACCAGCGCGCGGCGTGTCTGGCGGGCCAGCAGTTGACTGGCGCCAGCCTGGTAGTCAGCCGTACGCCGGGTGCTGTCCAGGTCGTAGACCGCGTCCAGCAAACGGTTGAGTTGGCCGCTCCCTTTGGCCGGTGCCAGGTAGCGCGGCTGGTCGGCGGCGAATGTGCACAGGCCGACGGCATCGCCTTGACGCAAGGCAATATGGCTGAGCAGCAAGCAGGCGTTCAGGGCGTGGTCGAAGTGCGACAGCTCGCCGTCCTGGCTGCGCATGCGGCGGCCACAGTCGAGCATTAATACAATCTGCTGGTCGCGTTCGTCCTCGTATTCCCGCGCAATCGGGGTGCGCTGACGGGCGGTGGCTTTCCAGTCGATTTGGCGCAGGCTGTCACCTTCGCGAAACTCACGCAGTTGATGAAACTCCAGGCCTTGCCCACGTCGCTGGCGTTGGCGCACGCCGAGCTGGCTGAGCCAGTTGTCCACCGCCAGTAACTGTGCGCCATACAGGCGCGCGAAGTCCGGATAGACCCGTATTTGATCCGTTGCGTCTATAAAGCGCCGTGCCGACCAGAGCCCCAGGGGGCTGGGCAGATGAACTTCGCAACGGGCAAAGCTGAAGTGCCCACGCCGCAGGGGGCGCAGGCGATAACCCAGTTCGCCGTGCGTGGTGGGGCGCAGTTCAATCGATTGCGGCCAGTTTTCTACATCCAAGCCGTCGGGCACGTGATCAAACACGTCGATCCTCTTGGGCTGGGAATAGTCGTGTTCCACGATGAGCCGTACCTCGCTCCAACGACCCAGTGCCAGGCTTGCCGGTAATTGTCGGCGCACACGAGGGGAAGGCATTCGGCGCAGGCGGCCGGCATCCAGCAAGGCCAGGAGCAACAGCGCCAGGAGCAACCCCCAAGTGATCGAATGCACTGTGCCGGGCACCTTCACTTGCAGTGCCGACAGGGCACCGAGCAGGGTGCTCAAGCCCAGCAGCACCCCAAGCCAGATCAACAGCAGGCGGGCAGGTTTCATGGGCGGCTCATTGCCGTGGCGCCGGGACTTGATCCAGCAGTTGTTCAAGCACCTGGTCCACTTCCAGGCCATCGATGTCCAGCTCCGGGCTGATGCGCACCCGGTGGCGCAGTACGGCGAGTGCACAGCCTTTGATGTCGTCCGGTGTGACGAATTCACCACCGCGCAGCAACGCCCGGGCGCGGGCGCCCCGCACCAGCGCAATGGAGGCCCGTGGGCCCGCACCGAGGGTAAGGCCCGGCCAACTGCGTGTGGTGCGAGCCAGTCGCACGGCGTAATCCAACACGTGCTCGTCCATCGCCAGTTCGCTGGCGACCTGTTGCAGCGACAGCACATCGTGAGCCTGCAGCACTGTGCGCAGCGGTTGTACGTCGAGCATGTCGGCCTTTGACGAGCGAGTGACTTCGCGGACCATGTCCAGTTCCTGCTGGGCGTCGGGGTAGTCCATGCGGACTTTGAGCATAAAACGGTCCAGCTCGGCCTCGGGCAATGGGTAGGTGCCTTCCTGCTCAATGGGGTTCTGGGTGGCCAGCACCATGAACGGTTGCCCGATGGGCAGGGCTTCGCCTTCCAGGGTGACCTGACGTTCTTGCATGGCCTCCAGCAAGGCGGCCTGGGTTTTCGCCGGAGCGCGGTTGATCTCGTCGGCCAGCAGCAGGTGGGTGAACAGCGGGCCCTTGCGCAGTTTGAATTGCTCGGTATGCAAGTCGTAGACGGCATGCCCGGTCACATCGCTGGGCATCAGGTCGGGGGTGAACTGAATGCGCGCGAAGTCACCGCCAAAACAGCGCGCGAGCGCACGCACCAGTAAGGTCTTGCCCAGGCCTGGCACGCCTTCAAGCAGGACGTGGCCACCGGCGATCAACGCGGTGAGCACGTCATCGATCACCTGGTCCTGGCCAATCACGGCTTTGCGCAGTTCTAAGCGCAGCGCCTGGGCCAATTGGCTGGCACGGCCTAGGGTTTGCGTGGCCGGGGCGGAGGGGGTAGGGAAATCGCTCATAGGGCATTCCTGAGGGTTTGCAGGCAAGCCACCTGGCGGCTGAAGTCGGCGCTGGAGAGCCGTTTTGCCGGGAGTGGGCCGAGGGCCTGGCTGATGAGAAGGATAGGCTGGCGAGTCAGGCGTTCGAGGACTTGCCACTGCGCGTCGCAATCAAGCCGTTCAAAGCCTGGGTGACGGCGTCGGGCGGTACGCAGGATGTCACGCTGCAACGCGTGCAAGAGTGCGTGGTTACCGTTGCGGCGCAGCAGGAAATCGGCGCTGGCTTTCAGGTGTTCCTGCAATTGGCGCCGTGCCTTGGGGGGCGCTGATTGTATCGGTCCCTGGCGTCGGCCCGCGCGCCATAACCCTAGGGCGAGCAACGCCGTGAGCGCGACCAGCGCCTGGGGGAAATGACGCAGTAACAGGCTGAACAGGTTGTCGACGTGGCTGTTGAACAGCAGCGTTACCTGGGTGCCTTGTGTCAGGTGCCAGAGCAGCCAAGCGTTGTCGTGTTGGCTGATGAACGGGGTTTTCCACAGGTCACTGTCGGTGATGACGGTCACGCGGCCTTGCCCCAGGTTGACCTGCATCAGGTGCGTCGACTTGGCGCTGTTGGCCGAAAATTGCGCCTGATGCTTGGGGTCTGTGAGGTGGTACAGGGTATTGAAGCTGAAGTACGCCGCAGCTGTTTCGTTGTCTACATACAGTTTGGTCAGATCTGGCGTTTTGTTTTTGCGCGCAGGGGCTGGCTGGTCGAATTCCTCACTGAGGGATTGATGTATCTGCAACCGATCCAATAACAGATCGCCACTGCTTTGGGTGTCTTCATCCCAGAGTGCTTCAGCCACCAGGAGCAGGTGCCCGCCAGCCCTGGCCCATTGCAGCAGCTCATCGACCTGGCGGGGGCTCATATTGCTGCGCTCGCCCAGTAGCAGCAGGCTGCTGCCGTTGGCAGGTAGCTTGGCCTGTTGTTGCAAGTTCTCGGCCTGTTTCACCGCCAGCCCTTGTTGGCGCAGGAATCGCTCTGCCGCCAGATAGGGGTTGGCCAGCGCTTCGGGAGAGGGGCCGCGGTCCACCACCTCGTCATAGGGCGTCGCTTTGTGCCAGGCATAAAACCCGCCTGCTGCGAGCAAGCACACCAGAAGCAAGCCCGCCCACACCAGAGGCCGGTTCATGGCTGCGCTCCCGAACCCAATAGCGTTCGCCAATCGCTGCACAGCTGTTGTTGCGTGTGCACAGAGGGCAACTGATGGCCGTAGGCAAGGTTTTGCCAGTGGTGGGTCAGTTCATGGCTGAATCCCAGCAACTGCGGTTGTTGCAGCTGACGAATACGCTCGAGCACCTGACCTTCGGTATCGGCACTTTTCAGGGGCAGGTTGAAGTCATGCAGCAGGTGGCTGAGCAGGCCGCGATACAGCAGGCCAAGCGCTTCACGCGGTTGGGTTTCCCAGAGCTGTTCGGCAGTGCTGGCAATGTCTTCGGGTAAGGTTTCGACGCCCAATGGCAGGCCGAACAACTGTGCTGGTTGCGCACGGGTGACCTTGGGCTGGCGCGGGCGGCGGCTGACAAAGGTGCGCAACCAGTCGCGATAGCGCCAGACCACCAGGGCCACGCCGCCTGCCAGCAAGCTCCAGAGCAGGACTTCAAGGCCCTGGGCAATGTGTTTGAACGCATTGCTGTCGAGGTTTTTCAGTAACGCTTCCAGCCAGGCAGGTAGGGTGGCGTCACCTGCCGGTTTATGTTTTTGGGCTGGCTTGTCTTCGCCGAAGCGATAGCGAGTGACGGTTTCCGGGTTTTTGAAGGGGGGGTGTTCCACCACAGTTTTAATTGATTGCCGGGCGGCTTGAGGCGTCAACACGGGTTGAGCGGGCTGCGGGTCTGCCTTGGCCGGTGGTGGTGTTGAAACCAGCGCTAGCCCGATCATGAGCAGGAAGGCTGGCGCCACGCCGCTCAGCCGCTGGCGGAGGCGGCGGAAGACCAGCTCAAGGTCCCAGGCCTCCAGGACTGTGCGGCGGTTCAGGTACAGGCTGAACCCGCAGGCGACATAGATCGGTCCCCAGAGTATGAGGACAAGGGCATAGAAGAGGTTGGTCAGGTGCTCCAGCCACATCCAGTCGTGGCCTGTCGTAAGTAGTTGCTGCCAGCCCCATTCCCTTTCGACCTGTTGCGGCAGGAGAAAATAGAACACCACCATCAAGCCAAACCACAGCACCATTTCCAGGTGCATGCCGAGCACGGTCAGCCAGCGTGCGGCCCCGGCGTTGCGCTGTTGCAGAACGTCCAGGCGTCGTTGACGTGCCTCGCCTGCCAGGCCTTCAAGTTGCACCACCGGCATCATGAAGCTGCGGCTCAAGCTCAAGCGGCGCCAGGTCAGGCTGGCGAGCAGTTGGCCGTTGAGCAGGCGTGGCCATTGCCGCAATGCCTGTTTGAGGCTGGGTGTCTCACCGAACAGGGCTTTGGACAGGATATACAGCGGCAAACGCTCAAAGGCCGGTTTCAACCACCAGAACAGCAACAGTGCAGCCGTGGGGTGATTCCACAACAGCACACTGAACAGCGCGAAAAATGGCAGTGTGACCAGGGCCCAACTGCTCATCAGCAGGCGTCGGTGTTCACGGGCCAGGAGCACGCCCAGGTCCATGGCTTCCCAGGCGGTGCGGGGGCGAATCACTACGCTGGCATCACTCAGGCGCATGGGCGTTCCGTCCAGCCAGCAGCAGATAAGCGGCCACCAACAGCCACAGGGCGAGCCCCACCATGTATTTGACCCACGGGGCGACGGACGTGGTGGATGACCAATAGGCTTCGATGAAGGCTGCGATCAGCAGAAACACCATGGCCCCGCAGACCATTTGCACGCTTTTGCGTGCCGCCAGCCGCAGGGATTCACTTCTTGTGAGCTGGCCGGGCGCGATCAAAGACCAACCCAGTTGCAGGCCTGCCGCACCCGCCAGGGCAATGGCGGTCAATTCAAATGCGCCATGGCCGATGACAAAGGACCAGAAGGTCTGGCCATAGCCGATCTGTGTCAGGTGCCCGGCAACGGCGCCGATCATCAACCCGTTGAAGAGCAGGAAGAACACGCTGCCCAGGCCAAGCAACACACCGGCGGCAAAGGTCTGGAAGGCGATGCCGATGTTATGCATGACGTAATAGCCAAACATCATCCAGTCTTCGCTCGAGGCCCGTTCGGCCGCCCGGCCCAAGCGGCTGGCATCGGGGTCGTACATGGTCTGCATCTCGAGTACCTGCCCGGGGCTGATGATGGCGTAGGTCAGGTCTGGAAACAGATAGACCAGCAGACCGATGCCCACGAGACTGCCAAAAAACAGCAGCCCCGCGACCAACACGAATGACCACTGCTCCCGAACAAGCTGGGGAAACCCGGCCAGCAGAAAGCTCAGCACCTTGGCGCCCAGTTGACTGCGATGACGGTACATCTGCTGATGCCCGCGCAGGGCCAGTTGTTGCAGCGGGTCTATCAGATAACTGCTGTAGCCACGCTCTTGTGCCAGTGCAAGGTGGTGGCACAACCGACGGTAATCATGAGGGAAATCGACCACGTCTTCGGGCTTGGCCTTGCCTTGCTCCAGCTGCGTCACCTGCGCCGTGAAGGCTTGCCACTGGGGTTGGTGACGGCTTTCGAAAAGGCTCTGTTTCATATCGGCCCCAGCAGGCCGCGGGCCACGCCGTTGAGTTCTGCCACGGCGCGGGCAGGCGGCACTTGCAATGGCGTGGCCAGAATCTGCGCCAGTTCGTTGACCCGCTCGTTGGACAGCTCACCCTGGCGCTGCGCAAAGGCGAGAATGGCGCGCTGTTCGCTGAGGTCCAGGGTGAACGGCTGGCGCAGTGCCGGTGCCTGTGGCAGCGTGGCCTTTACTAGCGGTTGTTCGCGGTAGATGACCAATGTCCCGGCCGCCAGGTCGCCCAGTCGCTTGAAGTGGGGGTGTTGCAGGCAACTGATGGCGCCGAGGAAATAGCCGAAAGGCAGCATGTCGACAAAACGCAGCAGGTTGCGCAGGAGTGAGCCGGACCAGCCGACCGGTGTGCGATCGTCCTGTACAACCCTGAGGCCCATGATCTGTTTGCCGGGCGAGCAGCCCTGGTTGAGCACTTCAAAGAGCACCATGTACCACCAGCTCGCCAGGAACAGCAGCAGTGAGCCCAGCCCGATCCCCAGGTTGCCGAGAAAAGCCAGCGCCAAAAAGAGGCTGCCCAGGGTCACGCCGCGCAGCGCCAGGTCCAGCGCAAAGGCCAGGGAACGCGGCACCAGGCCCGCCGGGCGCAGGGGAAGGTCGATCCCCTCCGGGGTCTCGATCTGGTAGCGGGTATCGAGTGGCGCTGTGAGCATCGCGATCCTTGGCAGTGCAGGGCCGTTGTGGCAACGACAGTCGGTTGAGAGACACGGATGCTAGCAGTGTCGGCGCTGGAAGCAACCATCCAACGCTTTACTGAATGTTTGTACAGTGTCAGTAGCGCTGGCCCCAGGCATGTTTCAACGCCTAGACTCTGTGCGTCTTCAGTACAGGAACAGCCCGTGACCACGATTTTCTGGTACGACTATGAAACCACCGGCATCAACCCGCGTAGCGATCGCCCGCTCCAGGTGGCTGGTATTCGCACCGACCTTGACCTCAACGAGGTCGGTGAGCCGGTCAACCTCTATTGCCAACCCGGTGATGACATCCTGCCACACCCGATGGCGTGTGCAATTACCGGTATCACCCCTGGCGTGCTGGCGGAAAAAGGCCTGGCCGAGGCTGACTTCATGACCCGGGTGCATGCCGAGTTGGCCACGCCCGGCACGTGCGGTGCCGGTTACAACACGTTGCGTTTTGACGATGAAGTGACGCGCTACAGCCTGTACCGCAACTTTTTCGACCCCTATGCCCGGGAATGGCAGGGCGGCAATAGCCGGTGGGACTTGATCGACGTGGTGCGCACCGCCTATGCCTTGCGCCCGGAAGGGATTGTCTGGCCGGAGCAGGACGGGCGGGTCACCCTCAAGCTCGAGCGCCTGACCGCTGCCAATGGCATCGATCACGGGCAAGCCCACGATGCCTTGTCGGACGTGCGCGCTACTATTGGCCTTGCGCGGCTGATCCGTGAGAAGCAACCCAAGTTGTATGACTGGCTGTTTCAACTGCGCAGCAAACAGCGGGTGATGGACCAGGTGCAGTTGCTGCAGCCGATGGTGCACATTTCCGGCCGTTTTTCTGCCGAGCGTCATTACCTGGGTGTGGTGTTGCCGCTGGCCTGGCATCCGCGCAACCGCAATGCGTTGATCGTCTGTGACCTTGGGCTCGACCCCCAGGGGTTGTTGGACCTGGACGCGGCAACCTTGCGCCAGCGCCTGTACACCCGGCGCGATGACCTGGCCGAAGGCGAGTTGCCGGTGCCGCTCAAGTTGCTGCATATCAACCGTTGCCCGGTGGTTGCGCCTTTGAATGTACTCCGGGCGCAGGATCAGTCCCGACTGAAGCTGGATATGAGCGAGTATCAGGCCAGGGCCCTGCGGCTAACGGACGCACAAGAACTTTGGCGCGATAAACTAGCGACCATTTATGCCGATGAGGATTTTGCTCCGTGCAGCGATCCGGAGCAGCAGCTATACGATGGCTTTATTGGTGATCGTGATCGGCGTTTGTGTGAACAAGTGAGAGTCGCGGAGCCGGTGCAACTAGCACGCCAGCAATGGCCCTTCGATGATCAACGTTTGCCCGAATTATTATTTCGGTATCGTGCGCGCAACTTCCCGGACACCTTGAGTGTCGAGGAGCAAGAGCGTTGGAGAAATTTCTGTCAGCAACGGTTGTCGCAAGCACAGTGGGGGGCACCCAATACCCTTGAAGCGTTTAAGCAGGGCCGGCTGGAGTTGGCTGTTAGTGCTACACCGTTTCAGCAGCAGGTGCTGGATGAATGGCAGCAATATGCCGATTCTTTAGCGGCTCGATTAGGACTCTAGTCCAAGGACGGAAGAAGCACAGGCAATAAAAAACGCCAGCAAGCTGGCGTTTTTTTATTGCAATACGTATCAGGCAGCGTCCTTGCCGACCTTAGCCCAGCAGGCTCGACCAGCCTTCAACGACGTCACCGCCCCACTTGGCTTTCCACTCTTTCAGGGTCTTGTGGTTGCCACCTTTGGTTTCAATCACTTCGCCGTTGTGCGGGTTTTTGTATTGTTTAACTTTGCGCGCACGCTTGGTGCCGGTAGTTTTGACCGCGCCGCGTGGTGCTTTATTCAGTTTTGCTTCTGGGTCCAGCAACGCGATGATGTCGCGCAGGGACTTGTTGTACTCGCCCATCAGGGCGCGCAATTTGCCTTCGAATTCCAGCTCGGTTTTCAGTTTGTCGTCTTGGGACAGGTTCTTCAAACGGGCTTGCAGCTCTTTGATAGCTTCTTCGGTGGCGCGGTATTCGTTGATCAGAGACATGAGGACTACCTTATGTTGGACGCTGAGTGAAAGGGTTAGTGGCTCAATAATAGTCAGACCCTTACTCTAAGTAAACATACAAGGGTGCATTTATTTAATTTAGTTTGAAAGTTTGTGGGGAATGCAGGAGAACGACTTAATTAGTAAGGCAAATGCCCTAAAGAGGGGGTGTTAAACCGGGCTGAACGGGTATGAGTAGGTGAAAGTACGCACATATAGCAAGGTGAAACCGCCCGCGACTAAGGGGCGGTTGCCGTCGTCTTGATCAGAATAAGCGTGAGGAATACTGCAGTTTTTCTACGCAATCGCTAGAATGGCGGCCTTTGTGAAGTTCTGGAGTTTCCCCCTAATGCGCACTTTTCGTCTGGTGATTGCGTGCCCGGACCGGGTTGGCATCGTTGCCAAGGTCAGTAACTTTCTGGCTTCCCACAACGGCTGGATCACCGAAGCAAGCCACCACTCGGACAATCTCAGCGGTTGGTTTTTCATGCGTCACGAAATTCGCGCCGACACGTTGCCGTTCGGCCTTGAAGCGTTTCGCGAGGCGTTCGCGCCGATCGCCGAAGAGTTTTCGATGACCTGGCGTATCACCGATACCGAACAGAAAAAGCGTGTAGTGCTGATGGCCAGCCGTGAATCCCACTGCTTGGCCGACTTGCTGCACCGCTGGCACAGCGACGAGCTGGACTGCGAGATTGCCTGCGTGATCTCCAACCACGATGACCTGCGCAGCATGGTTGAGTGGCACGGTATCCCGTACTACCACGTCCCGGTCAACCCGCAGGACAAACAGCCCGCCTTTGCCGAGGTGTCGCGCCTGGTCAAGCACCACGCTGCCGACGTGGTGGTGCTGGCGCGCTACATGCAGATCCTGCCGCCAGACCTGTGCCGTGAGTACGCTGGCAAGGTCATCAATATTCACCACAGCTTCCTGCCGTCGTTCGTGGGTGCCAAGCCTTACCACCAGGCGTCGTTGCGCGGCGTGAAGCTGATTGGCGCCACGTGCCATTACGTGACCGAAGAGCTGGATGCCGGCCCGATCATCGAGCAGGACGTGGTACGCGTCAGCCACAGTGACAGCATTGAAGACATGGTGCGGTTCGGTCGGGACGTCGAGAAGATGGTCCTGGCGCGTGGCCTGCGTTATCACCTGGAAGACCGCGTGCTGGTGCATGGCAACAAGACCGTTGTGTTCTGATTGATGGCTTGAACACACAAGGGCCTGGGCGTTAAATCGCTTCAGGCCCTTTTTTTGCGCGCTGTTGAGGACTGGACGATGAACGATCCACTGGACAAAGCCACCTCCAAGGCCCCGGCGACATTGGGGGAGAGGTGTTTGAGCCGCTACGACCCGGATGACCTGGACGCTGAAGACGGCACCGACTTTCCAGGGGCGGCCCAATTATGGAAACAGCAGCAGGGCACGCCCGAACCTGAGGACGAACAGCCCGGTATCGCGCACCCGCCTGGTTAGACGTGGCACAGATTTTTGCTCAGGGTGTGTGGGCTCCGCTAAGGTCTTACTGTGACGTTTCCAGTGGGGTGGTAGGAAGTGTCTGATTTTTTTTAGGCGGATTGAACCTTTCGCGCGTCTGTATCAACCGTACAGTGCTAATGCAAAACCATGGGTGACCCGATGACCGATTCCTCGCAACTCCTTATTGGTGCAGACCTTGACGGTCAGCCGGTTTCGCAGGCCCTGCGCCTGGGCAACCGTCATGGCCTGATCGCGGGTGCGACCGGCACCGGCAAAACGGTCACGTTGCAGCGCCTGGCCGAAGCCTTCAGTGAAGCGGGCGTCGCGGTGTTTGCCGCCGACATCAAGGGGGATTTGTGCGGGCTGGGTGCTGCCGGTAATCCCCAGGGCAAGGTCGCTGAGCGTATCGCGGGGATGCCGTTTCTCAACTACACGTCAAAGGCTTATCCGGTGACGTTGTGGGACATTCACGGGCAGTCCGGTCATCCACTGCGCACCACCATGAGCGAAATGGGGCCGTTGTTGCTCGGCAGCCTGCTTGAACTCACGGACAGCCAACAATCGGCGCTCTACGCAGCCTTTAAGGTGGCGGACCGCGAAGGCCTGTTACTGCTCGACCTCAAGGACCTCAAGGCCTTACTCAACCACTTGCGCTATCACCCGCAACTGTTGGGCGACGACGCGGCCTTGATGACCACGGGTTCCAGCCAGGCGTTGTTGCGCCGTCTGGCCGTGCTGGAGCAACAGGGCGCGGATGCCTTGTTTGGCGAGCCCGCCTTGCAGCTGGAAGACATCCTGCAGCCGGCCAGTGACGGGCGCGGGCGCATTCATCTGTTGGATGCCAGCCGGCTGGTGCACGAAGCGCCGAAGGTCTACGCGACGTTTCTACTGTGGCTGCTGGCTGAGCTGTTCGAGCAATTGCCAGAGCGGGGTGACGCCGAAAAACCGCTGTTGGCGCTGTTTTTTGACGAAGCCCACTTGCTGTTTGCCGACACGCCCAAGGCGTTGCAGGAGCGCTTGGAGCAGGTGGTACGGCTGATTCGCTCGAAAGGTGTCGGGGTGTATTTCGTCACCCAATCGCCGGGCGACTTGCCAGACACGGTGCTCGCGCAACTGGGCCTGCGCATCCAGCACGGCCTGCGGGCGTTCACGACCAAAGAGCAGAAGTCGTTACGGGCAGTGGCCGATGGTTTTCGTCCCAACCCGGCGTTTGATGCCTTGGCGGTGTTGACCGAACTGGGCACAGGTGAGGCGCTGGTGGGGACGTTGCAGGAAAAAGGTACGCCCGAGGTCGTCCAGCGAGTATTGGTGGCGCCGCCGCAATCAAGGATCGGGCCGTTGAGCGACGCTGAACGGGCGGCCTTGATTGCCGGTTCGCCGCTGTTGGGGCGCTACGACAAGCCGATTGACCGCGAGTCTGCGTATGAGGTGCTGATGGCACGCAAGGACCTGGGTACCCAGGAAGAAGCCGCCCCCACGGCGCAAGAGCCCAGTTTTACCGACAAGGCCGGTGCGTTCCTGGGGACTGCCGCAGGCAAGGCCTTGAAGTCGGCGATGCAGCAAGCCGCGAATCAGATGGGCCGGCAGTTGGTGCGCGGGTTGCTGGGGTCGCTGTTGGGCGGCAACAAGCGCAAATAAAGGTCAGGCCTTGGGTTTGGCGTGGGCGGCCAGCCGTTCAAGCGCCGCTCGCAGGCTAGGGTCGCTGATGCCGTCGGCGGTGGCCTGGATGGTTTCGGCCGCGTCCACCGACAACCCCATCGTGTGCCCCACCGCGCCGTGCTGCACGGTGGGCGGCTGTACCTTGAACTGAATTCGCGTTAACCGCGCAAACTCTTCAAACGCTTGCAATTGGCGTTGCAGCCGCTTCTGTTGATAGCGCAAACGTGTCGCCCAATGGCCATCGGTGACGATCAACAGCAGATTGCCCTCGCGCCACGACGCCACATGGCAGTGTTCGCGGGCAGCGGGTTGCAGTTGGCTTTCCAGCAAGCGTTGCAGGTGGCCCAGGCGCTGCGCATGGCCCAGGATGGCTTTGAGCGGCTTGGCTTCGCGAAGCAGCACGGCCGGAGCACGGGCCGTAAGAGGGCGAAATGCCATGTTCAGACACCTTAAGTAACAGAGCCGCCATGTTAGCAGAAAGCGTCTACCACGCCCCGAGGCATTGTGCTGCCTGGGGTCGCCCCTCAATTCAATCGGTAACTTCTGCACCTGACGGGTTGAAGTTCTTTGAAAAGCCCTTATTTTAAACGAGCCCTCTCACTGCACCGTGCCAGCATCGTGGAATAACGCCACTTTCCTCACCCACGTTTCCGGGTAGAATGCGCGTTCGCATGCGGCCGTGAGGGCTGCTCGGGCCACTCACGGTGCGCCCTCCATCCCTAAGTGTGGAAGAACCTGCCGATATGTTTGCGCCTTTGTTAAAGAAACTTTTTGGAAGCAAGAATGAGCGTGAAGTTAAACGCATGCTCAAGACGGTGCAGCTGGTCAATGCCTTCGAAGAGCAGATGGTTGCGCTGTCGGACGAGCAATTGCGCGCCAAGACCGAAGAGTTCAAGGCCCGCATAGCCAAAGGTGAAACCCTCGACAAGCTGCTGCCCGAAGCCTTTGCGGTCGCCCGCGAAGCCGGCAAGCGCGTCATGGGCATGCGTCACTTCGACGTACAGCTGATCGGCGGCATGACCCTGCACGAAGGCATGATTGCCGAAATGCGTACCGGTGAAGGCAAGACCCTGGTGGCAACCCTGGGCGTTTACCTCAACGCACTGTCCGGCAAGGGCGTGCACGTTGTGACGGTGAACGACTACCTGGCTCGCCGGGACGCCAACTGGATGCGCCCGCTTTACGAATACCTGGGCCTGACCGTCGGCGTGGTCACGCCGTTCCAGCCGCCTGAAGAAAAGCGCGCCGCCTACGCCGCCGATATTACCTACGGCACCAACAACGAATTCGGGTTCGACTACCTGCGCGACAACATGGCGTTCAGCATGGAAGAAAAATTCCAGCGCGAACTCAACTTTGCCGTGATCGACGAAGTCGACTCCATCCTGATCGACGAAGCCCGTACCCCGTTGATCATTTCCGGCCAGGCCGAGGACAGCTCGCGCCTGTACACCGAGATCAACAAGCTGATCCCGCGCCTGACCCAGCACATCGAAGAAGTCGAAGGCGTAGTGACCAAAGAAGGTCACTTCACCATCGACGAGAAGACCCGCCAGGTCGAGCTCAACGAATCCGGCCACCAGTATGTGGAAGACATGCTGACCCAGATCGGCCTGCTCGCCGAAGGCGAGAGCCTGTACTCCGCACACAACCTGGGCTTGTTGACCCACGTGTACGCTGGCCTGCGCGCCCACAAGCTGTTCCATCGCAACGTTGAATACATCGTGCAGGATGGCCAAGTGGTACTGGTCGACGAACACACCGGTCGTACCATGCCGGGTCGCCGTCTGTCGGAAGGCCTGCACCAGGCCATCGAAGCCAAGGAAGTGCTCAACATCCAGGCTGAAAGCCAGACGTTGGCGTCCACCACCTTCCAGAACTACTTCCGTCTGTATAACAAGCTGTCCGGCATGACCGGTACTGCCGACACCGAAGCGTTCGAGTTCCATCAGATCTACGGCCTGTCGGTGATGGTGATCCCGCCGAACAAACCGCTGGCGCGTAAAGACTTCAACGACCTGGTGTTCCTGACCGCCGACGAGAAATACGCGGCGATCATCAACGACATCAAGGAAGGCATGGCCCAAGGCCGTCCGATCCTCGTCGGTACGGCGACCATCGAGACGTCCGAGCACGTGTCCAGCCTGCTTAATAAGGAAGGCATCGAGCACAAGGTTCTCAACGCCAAGTTCCACGAAAAAGAAGCCGAGATCATCGCCCAGGCCGGTCGCCCAGGCGCGCTGACCATCGCCACCAACATGGCCGGTCGCGGTACTGACATCCTGTTGGGCGGCAACTGGGAAGTGGAAGTGGCTTCGCTGGAAAACCCGACCCCCGAGCAGATCGCCCAGATCAAGGCCGACTGGCAAAAACGTCACCAGGCCGTGCTGGAGTCCGGTGGCTTGCAGGTGATCGCGTCCGAGCGTCACGAATCGCGCCGTATCGACAACCAGCTGCGTGGCCGTGCGGGCCGTCAGGGTGATGCCGGTTCCAGCCGCTTCTACCTGTCGCTGGAAGACAGCCTGATGCGCATCTTCGCCTCTGACCGGGTGAAGAACTTCATGAAGGCCCTGGGCATGCAGTCCGGTGAGGCGATCGAGCACCGCATGGTGACCAACGCCATCGAGAAGGCCCAGCGCAAGGTTGAAGGCCGTAACTTCGACATTCGTAAACAGCTGCTGGAGTTCGATGACGTCAACAACGAACAGCGTAAAGTGATTTATCACATGCGTAACACGTTGCTGGGCGCCACCAACATTGGTGAAACCATCGCCGACTTCCGCCAGGACGTGCTCAACGCCACCGTCAGCGCGCACATTCCGCCTCAGTCCCTGCCAGAGCAGTGGGATGTCGCCGGTCTGGAAGCGTCGTTGAAGAGCGACTTTGGTGTCGACTTGCCGGTCCAGCAATGGCTTGACGAAGACGACCACCTGTACGAAGAAACCCTGCGCGAAAAGCTCATGGTGGAACTGCTGGCCGCCTACAACGAGAAAGAAGAGCAAGCGAGCGCCGAAGCGCTGCGCACCTTCGAGAAGCAAATCGTACTGCGCGTGCTGGACGATCTGTGGAAAGACCACTTGTCGACCATGGACCACCTGCGTCACGGCATCCACCTGCGTGGCTATGCCCAGAAGAACCCGAAGCAGGAGTACAAGCGCGAGTCGTTCACGCTGTTCTCCGAACTGTTGGATTCGATCAAGCGCGATTCCATCCGTGTGCTCTCTCATGTTCAGGTGCGTCGCGAAGACCCGATCGAAGAAGAAGCCCGCCTGCGCCAGGAGGCCGAAGCACTGGCCGCCCGCATGCAGTTCCAGCACGACGAGGCCCCAGGCCTTGAGCAACCGGAAGTGTTGGGCGAGGAGGTCGATGTGGCCCTGGCGCAAACCCCAGTACGCAACGAGCAGAAGCTGGGCCGTAACGAGCTGTGCTGGTGCGGTTCGGGCAAGAAGTTCAAACACTGCCACGGCGAAATCAACTAAGGTTTTTGCCTGACGCTGCAACACCCTGCGCCGCGACCGGTTCTCACCGTCGCGGCGTTTTGCCATTTCATCACTGACATCAAATATTGTTTAGGAGCGCATTCATGGCTGTTGGTCTTGGTCCTTTGCCCACATTGCACCCGGTTGCCGGTTTTGAACTCGGTATCTCCTCGGCCGGTATCAAGCGCCCGGGGCGCAAGGATGTGGTGGTGATGCGCTGTGCCGAAGGCTCGACCGTCGCCGGTGTGTTTACCCTGAATGCGTTTTGCGCAGCGCCGGTGATCCTGGCCAAACAACGTGTTGAAGGCCCGATACGCTACCTGTTGACCAACACCGGCAATGCCAACGCCGGCACCGGCGAACCGGGTCTTGCCGCTGCCGCGCGCACCTGCGCCAAGCTGGCCGAGCTGACCGGTGTGGACGCCAGCCAAGTACTGCCGTACTCCACCGGTGTGATCGGCGAGCCGTTGCCGGTGGAAAAAATCGAAGGTGCGCTGCAAGCCGCGCTGGATGACCTGTCTGTGGATAACTGGGCGGCTGCGGCTACTGGCATCATGACCACCGACACCCTGCCCAAAGGCGCGAGCCGCCAGTTCGTGCATGAGGGCGTGACCGTCACCGTGACCGGCATCAGCAAAGGCGCGGGCATGATTCGCCCGAACATGGCGACCATGCTGGGTTACATCGCCACCGACGCCAAGGTCTCGCGTGACGTGCTGCAACGGCTGATGCTTGATGGTGCCAACAAGTCGTTCAACCGCATCACCATCGATGGCGACACCTCCACCAACGATTGCTGCATGCTGATTGCCACCGGCCAGGCGAACCTGCCGACCATCACCTCCACCGAAGGCCCGCTGTTCGCAGCCCTCAAACAGGCTGTGTTCGAGGTGTGCATGGACGTGGCCCAAGCCATCGTGCGTGACGGTGAAGGTGCGACCAAATTTGTGACCGTCGAAGTCAACGGTGGCGGCAATCATCAGGAATGCCTGGACGTGGGCTACACCGTGGCCCACTCGCCGCTGATCAAGACCGCACTGTTTGCGTCCGACCCGAACTGGGGCCGAATCCTGGCTGCCGTGGGGCGTGCCGGTGTGCCGGACCTGGACGTGAGCAAGATCGACGTGTTCCTGGGCGAGGTGTGCATCGCCAGCCGTGGCGCCCGTGCACAAACGTACACCGAAGCCCAGGGTTCGGCGGTGATGCAGCAGGAAGAAATCACCATCCGCATCGAATTGGGTCGCGGCGACTGCAGCGAAACCATCTGGACCACCGACCTGTCCCACGAATACGTGAAGATCAACGCGGAATACCGCACCTGAGATTGAGAGGATACGTGCGGTGAAACGAGTGCATGTAGCAGCAGCGGTGATTCGCGGTGTCGACGGCAGGATTCTGCTGGCGCGCCGCGCCGACACTCAGCATCAGGGCGGCCTGTGGGAGTTTCCCGGGGGCAAAGTGGAGGCCGATGAGTCGGTCGCCACGGCGCTGTCGCGCGAGTTGCGCGAAGAATTGGGCATCGAGGTCACCACGGCTCGCCCGCTGATAGAGGTACAGCACGACTACCCGGACAAACAGGTGTTGCTGGATGTGTGGGAAGTGTCGGCGTTTAGCGGCGAGCCCCATGGCGTCGAAGGCCAGCCACTGGAATGGGTGGCCCCGCGTGACCTGGTGAACTACGCGTTTCCGGCAGCGAACGCCCCCATCGTATCGGCGGCACGTTTGCCCAGTGATTACCTGATCACGCCGGGCGAGCTGGAAACACCGACCTTGTTGCGCGGTATCCAAAAAGCCATTGCTGGCGGTATCAAGCTGGTCCAGTTGCGCGCACCCAACGGCTACGACCCCAAATACCGCGACCTGGCGGTGGATGCGGTAGGCCTGTGTGCGGGCAAGGCACAACTGATGCTCAAGGGGCCGTTTGAATGGTTGGGGGATTTTCCTTCAGCGGGCTGGCACATGACCTCGGCGCAACTGCGCAAGTACGCCAGTAAAGGGCGACCGTTCGGCAAGGACCGCTGGCTCGCGGCCTCTTGCCATAACGCCGAAGAGCTGGCGCTGGCCGAACAGATGGACGTGGATTTTGTCACCCTGTCGCCGGTGCAACCGACCCAGACGCATCCCGACGCGCAACCGTTGGGTTGGGCGCAGGCGGCGGAGTTGATTCGCGGGTTCAGCAGGCCGGTATTTCTGTTGGGCGGGGTAGGGCCTGCCGAGCGGGAACAGGCTTGGCAGGCCGGGGCTCAAGGCGTGGCGGGCATCCGCGCGTTCTGGCCGCACGACTAAGCACAGGCACGCCCACCCTCATACCTTCAAACCTGTGGGGGTGGGCTTGATTGGCTTGTGGCCTGCTCGTCAATGCGGTTTGGCCGCCGCCTGCCACAAGATCTCCGCCACACCCTGGCGCTTGGCAATCACCCGCGCTACCACAAACAGCAAGTCCGATAGCCGGTTGATATACGCAAGCCCCACGCCCTCCAGCGGTTCCACCGCGTTCAAATGCTGACAGCGCCGTTCCGCACTGCGGGCCAGGCTACGGCACACATGGGCCTGGGCAATCAGCATCGAACCACCCGGCAAGATGAAGTTCTCCAGCGGCCCCACCTCTTCATTCCAGCGGTCAATCGCCGCTTCCAGGCGGTCGACCTCCGCCGCATTCAGCGCCTTGTACACGGGCATCGCCAGCTCGCCGCCCAGGTCGAACAACCGATGCTGACAAGGTGCCAGTACCTCACTCACTTCCTTCAGGGCTGGGTGTTGACCACCCTGTGCCTCAAGCCCCGCCAGCAGTAGCCCCAGCTGGCTGTTCAGTGCATCGACTTCGCCAATGGCCTCGACCCGCGGGTGGTCCTTGGGCACGCGGCGCCCGTCACCCAGACCGGTTTCGCCCTTGTCGCCGGTACGGGTATAAATTTTCGACAGGCGAAAGCCCATGGTCAACGCTCCAGATGAGTGAGTGGATCAGGCGGCAGGTGGCTGCCAGCCAAGGGCAGGCGCAGGGTAAAACAGGTGCCCTGGCCGAGGGTCGATTGCACCTCCATCTGCCCCTTGTGGTTGTTGGTGATGATGAAATATGACACCGACAACCCAAGCCCTGTGCCCTGGCCGATTTCCTTGGTGGTAAAAAACGGCTCGAAGGTGCGCTTGCGCACGCTCTCGCTCATGCCGATGCCGTTGTCCTCCACCTGGATCTCCGCCCACGGCGGGTTGAGCCGGGTGCGCAGGATGATGCGCCCGGGTTCGCTGTCGTCTTCGCGCAGGTGAATGGCCTGGGCAGCGTTTTTCAACAGGTTGAGCAGCACCTGCTCCAGCTCGTTGGCGGTGCCCGGCACCGGGCCCAATTGCGGGTCGAACTGGCGGATGATCGCCTGGCCCTTGAAGTCGAAACCGATGGCCAGGTCAAAATCATTGCCGGCGATGTCTACCGCCTGATCGATCAACGCTGGCAAGTCGCAAGGCGCCAGCTGCCGGTTGCTGCGCCGGCTGAAGCTGAGCATATGGGTCACGATCTTTGCTGCGCGGGCGCCGGCCTGTTGGATGCCGTCGAGTAATTGCGGGACTTCGCGGTTTTGCAGGTAGCGGTTGACGGTTTGCAGTTCGATGCCGACCTGTTCGGCATGCTCGAGGTTTTTTGGCAGTTCGGCGGACAGGCGGCGGCGGATGTTCTGCACGTTGTGCAAGATGGCGCCCAGCGGGTTGTTGATCTCGTGGGCCATGCCGGCCGCAAGGCCGCCGACCGAGAGCATTTTTTCCGATTGCACCATCATTTCTTCCAGGGACAGGCGTTGGGTGATGTCGTCGATCCGGATCACCACGCCGCGCCCGGCGCCGCCCATCAGTGGGTAGAACGTCAGGGCGTAGTGGCGGGGCTCGTCATCCTTGAGCCAGGTCACCCGCTCGATGCGCTCCACGGTGTGCTGCTCTACAGTGGCCTTGAGCTGGGGCAAGTACGGCTTGAGTGGCTGGAAGGCGAGAAAGATCGGCTGGTTCAACGCTTCGTCCAGCCGGGTGCCGGAAAGCGCGCTGGCTTCCTGGTTCCATTGGGTGACGTAGAGCTGTTCGTCGAGGGCGATCAGGGCCGAGGGCATCGAGTCGATGATGCTGTTGAGGTAGTTCTGAAAGCCGGTGAGCTTCTTCTCGATCTTGCTGCGCACCTGGACTTCCAGCTCCAGCTTGCGGTTGGTGTGGCGGGTTTCTTCGGCCAGCCCCTGGGCCTGGTCGTAGGCGGCTTGGGCGTCATCCCGCGCGCGCTTGAGTTGCTGCTCGCGCGCTTCGATGCGCGACAGCATGGTGTTGAAGGCTTCGGCCAGGCTGCCGATTTCGTCGTGGTTGCCACGCCCGGCCCGTAGGGCGTAGTTCTCTTCGCGGGTGACCTGGCGTGACAACTCTTCAAGTTCGTGGATGGGGCGGGTGATCAGGCGTTTGATCTGCCGGGCGATGACCAGCCACAGCAGCACGCTGAAAATCAGGATGCCCAGGCTGGCAGTGAGGGTGCCGGTATAAAAGGCCACTGGCAGTTCGCTGCTGGCCACCAGCAGCAAATGCCCGGGGGGTTGGCCCGGGCGGGGCAGGGTGATGATCTGGTTGCTGCGAAATTCGGTGGTGCGCCAGTCGTCGATGTCCCCGTAGCTGTCCGGCAGGTGCAGGCGGTCGCGGTGTTGCAACTGGGCCAGGCGGGTGCCTTGGCCGTCATACAGCGCGGCAGCGCGCAGCGGGGAGTAGCTGGTCAGTTCGTCGAGCAGGTTTTGGGCCTTGAGCGGGGAGTCCAGTGCCTGCGCAGCCAGGGACGGGTTGGACACCAGGCGTCCGATGGCCTGCAGGGCCTGGGGTGCCATGCTTTCCTGGGAGATCCAGTAAGCGGCGCTGATAAAGGTCAGGTTGGCCACCAGCAACACGGTGGTCAGCAGGACCAGCAGGGCCGCCAGCAGTTTCTGCCCAACGGGTAGGTTTTCGAGACGCTGGCGCAGTGGCATCAAGTTTTCACGGCAAAGGAACAGGTGGGCAGGGTAGCGCGTGGTTCAGTCGCTGGGCAATCCGCGAGCGTTTAGCACCTGCACCAACCGGACTTGAAGCTGTTGCAAGTGCGCCAGGTTGAGCCGGTGACGGGCGGCCGCCTGGCAAGCGTAGCCCAACAGGTAGCTGATCTCGGTGCGGCGGGCATTGGCCACATCCTGGTACATCGACGAGTAATTGGCGGCGGTGGCCTGGATCACCCGTTCCACTTCGCTGTGCAGGTCAATGGCGGCGGCGGGCTGGCCACAGCATTGCAGCAGTTCTGCCAGTTCGGCGCACAAGGTGGCGACTTCATAGTGGTGGGCTTGCAGTTCCCCGTTGCGGCATTGGTACAGCACCGTGAGCGGGTTGATCGCGCAGTTCAGCGCCAGTTTGCGCCACAGGCGGGTGAGGATGTCGGTGCTCCATTCATGGGGAATGCCGGCGGCGGTCAAGTCCTGCAGCCAAGGCGGTGGCGTGGGCTGGCGTGCGTCGCCCAGCCAGGTATAGCCATGGCCGGCAAACACCACGTGCCCGTCGCTTTGCCGAAAGGCGCCCTCGGTGCTGGAGGCAACGATACAACGCACATGCGGCACTTGCGCGGCGACCTCGTCCTGGCTGCCCAGGCCGTTTTGCAGCAGGATCAGTTCGGCGCCGGGTGCGAGCCGGTGCCCCAGTTGTGCGACCGCAGAGCGTGCATCGTAGGCTTTGCACGCCACCAACAGGCGACGGATAGGTTCAGGTGCGTCAGGCGTTTGGCCAATCACCGGGTAGGTGTGGGCCACGCCCTGTTCAATCAGGGTCAGGCCGAGGGTGGCCCGATAGCGCGCCAGCCGGGCCGTGTCTCGCAGGATCAGGCGCACGGGCACACCGGCGCGGGCCAGCCGTGCGGCCCATAACGTGCCCAGGCTGCCCGCACCGAGGATGTGCCAAGGGGTCGACATCAATGTTTGCTCCGCAGTGAACGACACGAAAGAACCGCTATAATGCCCGGGCATTTTAGCCCGGGCGCGCTCCATCTCTACTGAGCGTGCCCCTTTTTTACTGGAGAAATTACATGCCGTCGTTCGACGTGGTATCTGAACTGGACAAGCACGAAGTCACCAACGCCGTCGAGAACGCCGTCAAGGAGCTGGACCGCCGCTATGACTTGAAAGGCAAGGGCACCTTTGAGTTCAAGGAAAAGGAACTGACTGTCAATTTGACCGCAGAAGCTGATTACCAGCTGGAAGCGATGATCGAAATCCTCAAGCTGGCCCTGGTCAAGCGCAAAATCGACGTGCAGTGCCTTGAGGTCAAGGATTCCTACGCGTCCGGCAAGCTGATGAAGCAGGAAGCCGTCCTCAAAGAAGGCATCGACAAGGAGCTGGCGAAGAAAATCGTCGCGCACATCAAGGATGCCAAGCTCAAGGTTCAGGCCGCCATTCAGGGCGAGCAGGTTCGCGTCACGGGCAAGAAGCGTGACGATTTGCAAGAAGCCATCGCGGCCCTGCGCATCAAAACCTTTGAAATGCCGCTACAGTTCAACAACTTCCGCGACTGATTCGGCCGTTCGGGAACCTGTGGGGTTTTTTGGCGTCCCACGCCCCGAACGTGCAGAAACGATTGAGCCCTTCGGGGCTCATTTGCTATGTGGGCCTTTGAAAACGCCGCACATCCGCTAAAACAGGAGAAGGTAGATGGATTTGAACGCTGAAGTGGATCACTTGATCAAGGCCTCCGAGGCCTGGATCCCGATGATCATGGAATACGGCAGCCGGGTATTGCTGGCGGTTGTCACGCTGTCCATCGGCTGGTGGCTGATCAACAAGTTGACCCATAAAGTGGGCCGCTTGCTGGCCATGCGCAATGCGGACCTGGCGTTGCAGGGGTTTGTGACCAGCCTTGCGAACATCGTGCTCAAGATCATGTTGATGGTCAGCGTGGCCTCGATGATCGGTGTCGAAACCACCTCCTTCGTGGCCGCGATTGGTGCCGCGACCCTGGCCATTGGCCTGGCGTTGCAGGGCAGCCTGGCAAACTTTGCCGGCGGGGTGCTGATCTTGCTGTTCCGCCCGTTCCGCATCGGTGACTGGATCGAGGCTCAAGGCACGGCGGGTACTGTCGACAGTATTCAGATCTTCCATACGGTGATTCGTACCGGCGACAACAAGACGGTGATTGTGCCGAACGGCATCCTGTCCAACGGGATCATCACCAACACCAACCGTCAGCTCACCCGTAAAGTGGTGTTTGACGTGGGGGTGGATTATGAGGCGGACCTGCAGAAGGCGCGCGAGGTGCTGTTGGAACTGGCCAAGGACCCTCGTGTGTTGGCTGACCCTGCGCCCGCGGCAGTGGTGTCGACCCTGGGCGACAGTTCTATCACGGTTTCTTTGCGGATCTGGACCAAGACGCCGGATTATTGGGATGTGATGTTTATGCTCAATGAATTAGCGCGAGACCGGTTAAAAGCCGCGGGGATTGATATTCCGTTTCCGCAGCGTGTTATTCGCGTAGTGCAGGAAGCGCCCGCCAAGTCATGAAGTCACACCTGTCCAGGCAGTCAAGTTTAAACAGAGTGTGAAACTAGATAGCTTGCTTGCTAGTTGGTCGGTGATTAAATAAAGCTGCACAAAAAAGCCGCTCACGTGTTTACACGGTGAGCGGCTTTTTATTAGGGCTTGACGCCCTAAGCCATCGTTGTAATCAAACGTGCAATTACAAGATGTTCAGCGGGTAGTTGGCGATCAGGCGCAGTTCGTCGATCGACGGAGAACCGTAGTACACGCCATCGCCGGAGCGGTAGGTGGCTTGACGCAGGCGCAGGCTCAGGTTTTTGGCCGGGCCGCTCTGGATCACGTACTTGGCTTCGATGTCACGTTCCCACTCTTTACCGTTCGAGGTGGTGCCGGTGTTGGCGCCGCTACCCGATACGTAACGAGTCATGAAGCTCAGGCCTGGGATGCCGAAAGTGGCCATGTTCAGGTCGTAGCGAGCTTGCCAGGATTTCTCGTCTTCAGCGTTGAAGTCGGAACGGGCGATGGAGTTGGCCAGGAAAACCGTGCCGCCGCCGTCGATGCCGTAGCCGTAGTCGCCGTCACCGCTAACCTTCTGGTAGGCCAGGGTAAAGGTGTGGGCGTCGTAGGTGTACGCACCCTGCAGGCTGTAAGCGCGGTTGTCGAGCTTGGTGGTGTTGTCTTTCTCGGCACGTTGCAAGCCAAGACCGTCGCTTTTGGTGCTGTAGATGTTGAAGTCCAGAGCGAACGACTGCTTGTCATCCAGCGCGTGGGTGTAGTTCACGTTGCTGTAGAGCTTTTTCCAGTAGTCCTCGACTTTCGAGTAGTACAGGCTGGCGGTCAGCTCTGGGGTGAAGGAGTAAACCGCACCGCCGAAGTTGGTTTGCTTGAGGCCGACGTGGCCAACATCGCTGCTGTCGCTGATGCTGTCACGGAAGGTCTGGTTCTGGGCGACGATCGAGGTGAAGTGACCGGCCTCCAGTTTCAAACCCTTGATTTCGTTGCTGGTGATCGAAATGCCTTGTGGCAGTTCTGGCAGCAAACGGCTGTCGTCAGAGGCGAAGACCGGCGCGGTGGTGTACTGGTCGCCGATTTTCAGCACGGTATTGGAGAAGCGGAATTTAATAGCGCCGCCGCCCTTGGAGTAGTCGTCCTGGGCACGGCCGTCTTCGCCGTTAGGGAACAGGCCGGTGCCAGCGCGACCCTTGCCGCTGTCAAGTTTGACGCCCAGCAGGCCGATGGCGTCGAAGCCCACACCGATGGTGCCTTGGGTGAAACCCGACTGGAACAGGGCGTTGAAGCCCAGGCCGGTTTCTTCGCGACGGCTTTGCCTGTCGTTCGGCACGTTACGGAAGTCACGGCTGAAATACAGGACTCGGGTGTTGACCCCCAGGGTGCTGTCTTCGACAAAGCCTTTGGCGTCGTCTTGGGCGGATGCCATTGCGAACTGTGTTGTACCTGCTGAAACAGCCAGGGCGATCATGCTCCACTTCATCACGCGCATCGTGATTTGCTCCTTTGGTTTAGGAAGAGTACTGCCGTCCCACCTATATTTTTGTCTGGGCGGCTCTTTCTTTTTGATGCCGGCGCAAAGCTATATCACGTCGACATTATTGGCGATACTTGCACTTCTATCCTTGCAACTTCTTTACGGGCGTGTCGCAAAGGGTAAGGCCCGTGTCGCAATTTTATAGTCCGGATTCAACCGGCATGACCCCTTCAATATCGCGTTGAAGCCTTCGGGAGTCTCCTTGAAAGTTTCAATTTCTCCAGACTGCATTGAATCGCTATTGTTTTAAATCGCGAAACACCGGCTTCCCTCCGGTGCCGTTGCCGGCTATGTGAGAGTGAATGCAACAAGCGTGCACAAACCGGTAACCCAATGTCATTTTTTTGTGAAAATTGTCAACGCCCTGTAAAAACCGCATAAGCGCGGGCTTTTTAAGCCGTTTGGTTTGGCCTTGACGTTGTTGCCTGTAGCCGGTGTGGTGGTACATAAAACCAGAACCAGGGGAAACTGTTACCCGTTCACCCCCTTGAGTGGGTAGACGGTGGAGCCCAACGAAGCACCGGTGTGTCATTTTGGTGCAGTCCTTTGACAGTTTGTGCTTTGGCCGTGAAGCCGTTGGCATTCGCGGGTATGCTGGGCGCCTCGAACCTGACCAGCCGAATGGGAGTGACTGCGGTGTTCACCTTGGATCCACGTCTTCAACAAGACACACTGCCCATCGGGGACTTTCCTCTGTGCCGGTTGCTGCTGTCCAACGACTCGAATTACCCCTGGTTTATCCTGGTACCACGCCTGGACGGTATCAGCGAAGTGTTTCAACTGGATGTCGCTGACCAGCAGCGGCTGTGGCAGGAGAGCACGGCGCTGGCTCAATGCCTTAATGAAGGGTTTGCCGCCGATAAAATGAACATCGGCGCGTTGGGCAATGTGGTGAGCCAATTGCACGTGCACGTCATCGTGCGCAGGCGCGGTGACGCTGCCTGGCCTGCGCCGGTCTGGGGCAAGCACCCGGCGCAGCCCTATACCGAGCAGCAGGTAGCAGCCATTCGCACGCGGTTGCGTGAAGTGTTACCGGCCGACTTTATCTTTACCCAGGACTGAACCATGGACTTGCAAACGCGTGTGATGGACCTGGAGAGCCGCCTGGCGTTTCAGGACGACACGATAGAGACGTTGAACGACATTTTGGTCGCCCAACAGCGGGCGGTCGAACACCTGCAGTTGCAAATGACGGCCTTGCTCAAGCGTCAGGCCGAAATGGGCGGGCAGTTTGAAACGTCGGAAGAAGAGGCGCCGCCGCCCCACTATTAATAAGGTGTAAAAGCGCGCAATAAAAAACCGCGACCGGCTTACGCCGTGTCGCGGTTTTTTTGGGCTGATCAGCGACGCGGCAGGGCGGCGATCACATCTTCAGCTTGCAGGCCTTTGTCACGGTTCATCACGGAAAACTCCACGCGCTGGCCTTCTACCAGAACGCGATGGCCTTCGCCGCGAATGGCGCGGAAGTGGACGAAGATATCGTCGCCCGAATCGCGGGAAATGAAACCGAAGCCTTTGGAGGTGTTGAACCACTTGACGGTGCCGGTATCCCGGTTGGTCATGTCGTAGGTTTGCGACGAGGCAGACACCGGGGCGTGACGGTAAAAACTGACGGCCAGGTGAATGACAATGGCGATCACTGCGGTGGCCAGGCTGAGCAGGATGGCGGGATGGCCACCGACTTCAGGCATGGGCGCCAGCAGGGTGAGGGTTTGCACGACAACGGCCAGTATCAGCAGGGCGCTGACCAGGCTTTGCAGTTGATGACGCAGGCCTTTGTTCCAGTAGGGGATCGCGGGTGCCAGTGTCAGGTTGAGAAGGCCGAAGAGGGCCAGGTACAGAGCGTCAGGTTGTTCAAGGTAGGGCGGGCTGCCCGGTTGCAGGCTTGGTATCAGGGACAGCAGCAAAGCTGCAACGCCCGTCACCAGATGGACGATTTTCAACATTTTGATTAACTCACGTTTAGACGGATCACAAGGAAGAGCTGACTGGCACGGTTCGCTTCTGAACTATGGGAGGCGGTGGGCACGTGCGCGGGTATCAGCCTATGCGCTGGCCGCAGGAAAGAATGGCAGCGACACGCCGCCTATTTAACAGCAAAGCTTGTGCCTACTCAAATCAAGCAGTTCAGGCCGTTGCGACGGCTGCGGCATTTGTGCGTCAAACGCTTGTCCTAGAGATGTGCAGCCTTTTTTGAAGGCCAAAAGCGATTTTTCCTGAGCGCCTTCACGCTGTACTTGTCGCAGCGGCCCGCCGGGCAAGAGTCGATTTGCCGCAGGGCGCGCAAGGTGGGCGGGCTGCACAAGGTGGGCACTCTTGCTAGAGTGGTCCTGCACCTGATCAATGAATGGCTATCAATTGAAGGGGATAAACATGGCAATCGATATTGGTATCAGTGAACAAGACCGCAAGAAAATCGTCGAGGGGCTTTCCCGACTGCTGTCCGATACCTATGTGCTCTACCTCAAGACCCACAACTTCCATTGGAACGTCACGGGCCCCATGTTCCGCACCCTGCACCTGATGTTCGAAGAGCAATACAACGAACTGGCACTGGCCGTGGATTCGATCGCAGAACGTATTCGCGCCCTGGGCTTTCCGGCGCCGGGGGCTTATTCGGTGTATGCCCGCCTGTCTTCCATCAAGGAAGAGGAGGGCGTGCCGGGTGCCGAAGACATGATCAAGCAATTGGTCGAAGGCCAGGAAGCGGTCACCCGCACCGCGCGCAGTATTTTCCCGCTGCTGGACAAAGTCAGTGACGAGCCCACCGCCGACTTGCTGACCCAGCGTATGCAAGTGCACGAAAAAACCGCGTGGATGCTGCGCGCCCTGCTGGAAAACAAGTAACACCGGTCGCTGGCGGTGCCGACCGGGCGCCGCCTCGCCTTGCGCGCTTCCTGATAGGTGCGTTGGCTTGTCCTACGGGTATCGACTCCCCGTCTTCTGTTCCCCGCTTGTGCACTTGATGTTTTATAGACCCAACGGCCAATGAGCGTACTCATGGCTGGCCGTCAGGCAATGGAGTGTCAAGTGTATGTCTCGTGGAATGGGTAATGGAGTGATGGAAACCTGTGGTTTTCACAAGATAAAGGTCGACCCCTTTGTCAAAGAGTTCGACATGGACCTGGCCAGGCCATTGTCCAGGTCCGTGAGGCTCAACGGCTTTTCAACGTGCCTGCGGCTCGAACAGGTCTACTGGAACATCCTCACGGAAATCGCCAGGATCAACACCTGTTCGGTCAGTGCGCTGTTGTCTTACGTGGACCGGGAAGTGCACCTGCGTTATGGCGGGGTCAAGAACTTCAGCGGTCTGGTCAGGGTGGTGTGCGTCGTGCACGTGTTGAAAGGACGTGCGGCCGTTGCCCAGCCAACTCAGGGATGAGGCGCCCGCCCGGCACCCGGTCAGGGTGTCGGGCACAAAACCGCGCATATCAACGGTGGCGCGCCGTTAGGGCTGCGCCGTATAATCTCGCTCTTTGCCACGCATGCCGGGACTTTTCCACAGGGCACAGTCAAGACAGGGCGTGGCGCAGCAGTGATCTGATCGCCGAGACATCTCCATGCCCATGTACGACTATCAATGCGCTTCCTGCGGTCATCAATTGGAAGCCATTCAGAAGATCAGCGACGCGCCGCTGGTCGATTGCCCGGCATGCCAGGCGCCGGAGCTCAAGAAGATGTTGTCCATGCCAGGCTTTCGCCTGAGCGGCAATGGCTGGTACGAAACCGACTTCAAGACCGGCTCGAAGAAGAACCTGGCCGGCGGCGACAAGGCCGACTGAGTTGAACTCTACGCGCAGGCTCCTGCATTATCCGTCGCCTGCACCGAATATCGAATGACGAGAAGCGAAACCACTATCATGATGCGCAGCCACTATTGCGGCCAACTGAACGAGACCCTGGATGGTCAGGAAATCACCCTGTGCGGATGGGTTCACCGTCGCCGCGACCACGGCGGGGTGATCTTCCTCGACATCCGTGATCGTGACGGTCTGGCCCAGGTGGTGTTCGATCCGGACCGCGCCGAGAGCTTTGCCGCCGCCGACCGCGTGCGCAGCGAGTACGTCGTCAAGATCACCGGCAAGGTCCGCCTGCGTCCGGCGGGCGCGGTGAACGCGAACATGGCGTCGGGCGCTATCGAAGTGCTGGGTTACGAGCTTGAAGTGCTGAACGAGTCGGAAACCCCGCCGTTCCCGCTCAACGAATTTTCTGACGTGGGCGAGGAAACCCGCCTGCGCTATCGCTTCCTGGACCTGCGTCGCCCGGAAATGGCCGAGAAGCTGCGCCTGCGTTCGCGCATGACCACCAGCATCCGCCGCTTCCTCGACGAAAACGGCTTCCTGGACGTCGAAACGCCGATCCTCACCCGTGCGACCCCGGAAGGTGCCCGCGACTATCTGGTGCCGAGCCGTACCCACGCCGGCAGCTTCTTCGCCTTGCCGCAATCGCCACAGCTGTTCAAGCAACTGCTGATGGTGGCGGGCTTCGACCGCTACTACCAGATCGCCAAGTGCTTCCGTGACGAAGACCTGCGCGCTGACCGTCAGCCTGAATTCACCCAGATCGACATCGAAACCAGCTTCCTCGATGAAAAAGAGATCATGGGCCTCACCGAAAAAATGATCCGCAACCTGTTCAAGGAAGTGCTGGGTCTGGAATTCGGTGACTTCCCGCACATGACTTTCGAAGAAGCCATGCGCCGCTACGGTTCCGACAAGCCAGACCTGCGTAACCCGCTGGAACTGGTAGACGTTGCCGACCAGCTCAAAGAAGTCGACTTCAAGGTGTTCAGCGGCCCGGCCAACGACCCTAAATGCCGCATTGCCGCCCTGCGTGTACCCGGTGGCGCGAGCATGCCGCGTAAACAGATCGACGATTACACCAAGTTCGTCGGCATCTACGGTGCCAAGGGCCTGGCGTACATCAAGGTCAACGAGCGCGCCAACGGTGTTGACGGCCTGCAATCGCCGATCGTCAAGAACATCCCTGAAGCCAACCTCAACGTGATCCTGGATCGCGTGGGCGCGGTCGACGGCGACATCGTGTTCTTCGGCGCCGACAAGGCCAAGATCGTCAGCGAAGCCCTGGGCGCGCTGCGGATCAAGCTGGGTCACGACCTGAACCTGCTGACCTGCGAGTGGGCACCGATGTGGGTCGTCGACTTCCCGATGTTCGAAGAGAACGATGACGGCAGCTTCTCGGCCCTGCACCACCCGTTCACTGCGCCGAAGTGCTCGCCGCAAGAGCTGGAAGCCAGCCCGGCTGGCGCGTTGTCCCGTGCCTACGACATGGTGCTCAACGGCACTGAGCTGGGGGGCGGTTCGATCCGTATCCACCGCAAAGAAATGCAACAAGCGGTGTTCCGCCTGCTGGGCATCAACGAAGCGGAACAGGAAGAGAAGTTCGGCTTCCTGCTCGACGCGCTGAAGTACGGCGCACCGCCACACGGCGGCCTGGCCTTCGGCCTGGACCGTCTGGTGATGCTGATGACCGGCGCCCAGTCGATCCGTGAAGTGATCGCGTTCCCGAAAACCCAGAGTGCTGCCGACGTCATGACGCAGGCCCCGGGTGTCGTGGATGCCAAGGCACTGCGCGAGCTGCACATTCGTCTGCGCGAGGCGCCAAAGGCTGAGTAAGGCCACTGCGTGAAAGCGCGATAAGGTTTTACGCAGTCAAAAAGGCGCATCTTCGGATGCGCCTTTGCGTTTAAAGAGAACAACCCTGCGTGAAGCGGGGGTCGAAAGGTTTCTAGAGAATTCGGAGTTGTGTAATGGCTGGCCATTCCAAGTGGGCGAACATCAAGCACCGCAAAGAGCGTCAGGATGCCAAGAAAGGCAAGATTTTCACCAAGTGGATTCGCGAACTGACCGTCGCGGCCCGCCAGGGTGGCGGTGACCCGGGCTCCAACCCGCGCCTGCGCCTGGCGTTGGACAAGGCGCTGGGCGCCAACATGAGCCGCGACATCATCGACCGCGCGGTGGCCCGTGGCGCTGGCGCGGCCGACACCGACGACATGGTCGAGCTGAGCTACGAAGGCTACGGCCCGGGCGGCGTGGCGGTGATGGTCGAGTGCATGACCGACAACCGCAACCGCACCGCGGCAGCCGTGCGCCACGCGTTCAGCAAGTGTGGCGGCAACCTCGGGACTGACGGCTCGGTGGCGTACCTGTTTGAGCGCAAGGGGCAGATCTCCTTCGCGCCCGGCGCGGACGAAGACGCGCTGATGGAAGCGGCGATGGAAGCGGATGCCGACGACGTCGTGACCAACGAAGACGGCTCCATCGACGTGTTTACCTCTTTCGCCGGGTTCTACGCCGTGCGTAATGCCCTGGAGGCGGCGGGTTTCAAAGGCACCGATGCAGAAATCGTGATGCTGCCGACCACCAGTGCCGAACTGGACCTGGACGGCGCACAAAAAGTGCTCAAGATGCTCGATATGCTTGAAGACCTGGATGACGTGCAGAACGTGTACTCCAACGCCGACATCCCCGAGTCCGTAGCCGAGCAGTTGGCCTGATATCCCTACGGACCCCTGGGGGCGCGGGCTTGCCCGTCCCCCAGGGTTTTCATGTTGTGTCAAAAATGTTGCAGGCGTTATGACTTTAATCCTAGGGATCGACCCCGGCTCACGCATCACCGGCTTCGGCGTGGTCGAGCAGACCCCGCGTGGCTGTGTTTATGTCGCTTCGGGCTGTATCCGTACCGGCGCCGGTGAACTGGCCGAGCGCTTGCAGATTGTGTATCGCGGCGTGCGTGAAGTGATCCAGACGTACGGCCCTGTGACCATGGGCATCGAAAAAGTGTTCATGGCCAAAAACGCCGACTCGGCGCTCAAACTTGGCCAGGCGCGTGGCGCGGCCATTGTTGCGGGGGCGGAGGAGGGGCTGGAAATCTCGGAATACACCGCCACCCAAGTCAAGCAAGCCGTGGTCGGCACGGGCGCCGCGAATAAAGAGCAGGTGCAGATGATGGTCATGCACATGCTCAAGCTCACGGCCAAACCGCAAATCGACGCCTCCGACGCCCTGGCTATCGCCATTTGCCATGCTCATACCCGTTCCAGCCTGTTGCCGCATGGCTTGAGCACGGCACGCAGTCGTGGCGGTCGGCTGCGTCTCTGATAGCATCAGCGCAATCATTCTGCGGGCGGCCTTGAACGGGCCCGACTTTTAGGGATTCAAACGTGATTGGACGCTTGCGCGGCACCTTGGCTGAAAAGCAGCCGCCGTACCTGATTCTGGATGTAAACGGGCTGGGCTATGAGCTGGAAGTGCCCATGACCACCCTCTATCGCCTACCGTCGGTCGGTGAGCCACTGACCCTGCACACTCACCTGGTGGTGCGCGAAGATGCGCAATTGCTCTATGGTTTCACTAGCAAGCGCGACCGGGACTTCTTCCGCGAGCTGATCCGCCTCAATGGCGTGGGGCCCAAATTGGCGCTGGCGCTGATGTCGAGCCTGGAAGTCGATGAGTTGGTGCGTGCGGTTTCGGCCCAGGACACCTCGGCGCTGACCAAGGTGCCGGGTGTCGGCAAGAAAACCGCCGAGCGTTTGCTGGTGGAACTCAAGGACCGCTTCAAGGCCTGGGAGGTTGTACCGAGCATGTTTGCCCTGGTGCCGAACCAGCCTGATGCGCCGCGCGAGTCAGTGGCCAGTGCCGAAAGCGATGCGGTCAGCGCGTTGATCTCCTTGGGCTATAAACCGCAGGAGGCGAGCAAGGCCGTATCGGCCATCAAGGACAAGAACCTGAGCAGCGAAGACATGATCCGCCGCGCCCTGAAGGGAATGATTTAAGTGATTGAAGCTGATCGTCTGATCGCTGCCACCGGGCCGCGTGACCGTGAAGAAGTCCAGGATCGCGCCATCCGGCCCCTGAGCCTGGCCGAATACATCGGCCAGCCCACCGTGCGCGAGCAGATGGAGTTGTTCATCCAGGCCGCGCGCGGGCGCGCCGAGTCGTTGGACCACACGCTGATTTTCGGCCCGCCTGGGCTCGGCAAGACCACGCTGGCCAACATCATCGCCCAGGAAATGGGGGTGTCGATCAAGTCCACCTCCGGGCCGGTGCTGGAGCGTCCGGGCGACCTGGCGGCGCTGTTGACCAACCTTGAGCCCCATGACGTGCTGTTCATCGACGAGATCCACCGGCTTTCGCCCATCGTCGAGGAAGTGCTGTACCCGGCCATGGAAGACTTCCAGCTGGACATCATGATCGGCGAAGGCCCGGCCGCGCGCTCGATCAAGCTGGACCTGCCACCGTTCACCCTGGTGGGGGCCACCACCCGCGCAGGGATGCTGACCAACCCGCTGCGAGACCGTTTCGGCATTGTTCAACGTCTAGAGTTCTATAGCACCACGGATCTGGCGACCATCGTCAGCCGTTCGGCGGGCATCCTCGGGTTGCCGCTGGACCCGGAAGGCGCGTTCGAGATCGCCCGCCGGGCCCGGGGTACACCGCGCATTGCCAACCGTTTGTTGCGTCGGGTGCGTGATTTTGCCGAGGTGCGGGCCAAGGGGCACATCACTAAGGGCGTGGCGGACCTGGCGTTGAACCTGCTGGATGTGGACGAGCACGGCTTCGATCATCAGGACAGGCGTCTACTCTTGACCCTGATCGAGAAGTTTGACGGGGGCCCGGTGGGCGTCGACAGCCTGGCGGCGGCGATCAGCGAGGAGCGTCACACCATCGAGGATGTCCTGGAGCCTTACCTGATCCAGCAGGGTTACATCATGCGCACCCCCAGGGGGCGCGTGGTCACCCGGCACGCCTACTTGCACTTCGGGTTAAACATTCCGTCACGATTGGGCGAGATGCCCGTGGTAGACGAATCCCTTGAGGCAGGGGACGATTAAAAAGGTGGGACAAGTCGATTTATTCGACGATTGTGCTGTCCTAGTGGCGGGCGTCGTCATTCTTTCGTTAGAAATGTTTCAGAGAATGGAAAAACAGTTGCCTGGCCGGATTGGCAACCTGAGGAGTAAGCACTAGAGTATGCGCGCGCAAAACGGGGATCAGTCGTTCGCACATCGCTGTCGCGTTTATTACGAGGACACCGATGCTGGCGGTATCGTTTATCACGTCAACTACCTAAAGTTCATGGAGCGGGCTCGAACCGAGTTGTTGCGGGCGCTGGGTTTTTCCAGTTCCACGCTGGCAGGGGAGGACCTGTTGCTTGTCGTGCATTCCAGCGAGGCCCGTTATTGCGCGCCTGGGCGGCTGGACGATGAACTGCTCGTCAGCGCAGAAATAATCGAATTGAACCGTGCCAGCCTGCGCTTTAAACAGCAGGTCAGGCGGGCAACGGATGCAACACTGCTCTGTGAGGGGCAGTTTCTGGTGGCCTGTGTGCGCACCGACAGTTTAAAACCCAGGGCCATTCCCGAAACTCTACGCGCGGCGTTCGCCAGCGTGAGCGGCGCGGGTAAACATTCAGAGCAGGAGATTTAGCGTGGAACCTACCGTCGTCGACCATTCCTCGATGTGGAGCCTGGTCAGCAATGCCAGTGTCGTGGTGCAACTGGTCATGCTGACCCTGGTAGCCGCATCGGTTACTTCTTGGGTCATGATTTTTCAGCGCAGCAACCTGCTGCGCGCCGGTCGACGTGCCCTGGAGAGCTTTGAAGAGCGCTTCTGGTCGGGGATCGACCTGTCCAAACTGTACCGCCAGGCCGGCAGCAACCCGGACCCGGACTCGGGCGTCGAGCAAATCTTTCGTGCGGGTTTCAAGGAGTTCTCCCGCCTGCGCCAGCAGCCCGGTGTCGACCCTGAAGCGGTGATGGAAGGCGTGGCCCGTGCGATGCGCGTCGCCATCTCCCGCGAAGAAGAAAAGCTGGAGCAAAGCCTGCCGTTCCTCGCCACCGTCGGTTCGGTCAGCCCGTACATCGGCCTGTTCGGTACGGTGTGGGGCATCATGAACTCCTTCCGCGGCCTGGCCCAGGCCCAGCAGGCCACCCTGGCCACCGTGGCCCCGGGTATTGCCGAGGCACTGGTCGCCACGGCCATCGGCCTGTTCGCTGCGATTCCTGCCGTTATCGCCTACAACCGTTTTGCGGCCCGTAGCGAAACCCTGATCGGCCGCTACTACACCTTCGCCGACGAGTTCCAGGCGATCCTGCACCGTAAAGTGCACACCAGCGAAGAATAAGCAGGTATTTCCCGATGGCTTTAATCACTCGAGCTCGAACCAAGCGCAAGCCGGTCGCCGAGATGAACGTGGTGCCTTACATCGACGTGATGCTGGTGCTGCTGGTTATCTTCATGGTGACCGCGCCCATGCTTAACCAGGGCGTGAAAGTGGACTTGCCCAAGGTTTCCAGTGAAGCCTTGCCGCAGGACAACAACACCCAGGTGCTGACCATTTCGATCAAGGCCGACAAGACCTACTACTGGAACCTTGGCAGCGAAGTCGACACCCAGAAGCAGCAGGACAAGGCCATGACCTTGCCGCAGATGACCGACGCCGTGACCAAGATCATTCGCGTGGGCAACGAAGGCGGCAAGCACACCCAGGTGTTCATCCGGGGCGACAAGTCCGTCGACTACGGCTCTGTCATGGGCGCCATGGGCGGGCTGCAGAAGGCCGGCGTCGGTAATGTTGGCTTGATTACCGAGGCGCCCTGATGCAGCAACAGCGAGAGCCGTCCGCCTCGGAAAGCTTCTTCTGGCCTAGCGTGTGGGCAATTGCCCTGCACGTGCTGGTGTTTGGCATGCTGTTTGTCAGCTTTGCCATGACCCCGGACCTGCCGCCAGCCAAGCCGATCGTGCAGGCGACCCTGTATCAGCTGAAATCGAAAAGTCAGGCCACCACCCAGACCAATCAGAAGATTGCGGGTGAGGCCCAGAAGTCGGCTGCGCGCCAGACTGAAGTCGAGCAGATGGAACAGAAGAAGGTCGAGCAGGAAGCGGTCAAGGCTGCTGCGGAACAAAAGAAAGAAGAGTCGGCTCAAAAGGCCGAGGAAGCCAAGAAAGCTGACGAGGCAAAGAAAGCCGACGAGGCCAAAAAGGCGGATGAGGCCAAGAAAGCCGAGAAAGCTGCCGAAGCTAAAAAGGCAGAAGAGAAACAATTGGCTGATATAGCCAAGAAGAAGTCTGAAGAGGAAGCCAAAAAGGCTGCCGAAGAAGAGGCCAAGAAAAAGGCCGCTGAAGACGCGAAGAAAAAGATCGTCGAAGACGCGAAGAAAAAAACCGCCGAAGACGCCAAGAAAAAAGCTGAAGCTGACGAGGCGAAGAAAAAAGTCGCCGATGATGCGAAGAAGAAAGCTGCCGCCGACGCCCAGAAGAAAAAGGCCCAGGAAGCAGCGCGCAAATCCGCCGAAGACAAAAAGGCCCAGGCCTTGGCTGACTTGCTTTCCGACACGCCGCAGCGTCAACAAGCCTTGGCCGATGAGCGTGGTGATGAAGTCGCGGGCAGTTTCGATGACCTGATTCGCTCGCGCGCAGCAGAGGGTTGGACACGTCCACCTTCGGCACGCAAGAACATGACGGTGGTGCTGCAGATCGGCATGCTGCCGGACGGTACGGTGACTTCGGTCAGCGTGGCCAAGTCCAGTGGTGATGGTCCGTTCGACAGTTCTGCGGTCGCAGCGGTCAAGAATATTGGCCGGTTGACCGAAATGCAGGGAATGAAACCAAGCGACTTCGCTCCCTATCGTTCATTCAAGATGACATTCACACCTGAGGATCTAGCCTTGTGAGAAACCTTCTTCGAGGAATGCTTGTCGTTATTTGCTGTATGGCAGGGATAGCGGCGGCGGATGAAAAGAACATCCTGGTCACCAGCGGCAGCGATCGGGCCACTCCGATCGCGGTTGTACCGTTTGGCTGGCAGGGCGGCAGCGTGCTGCCGGATGACATGGCCCAGATCGTCAGTGACGACCTGCGCAACTCCGGTTACTACGCGCCGATCGACAAAGGCAACATGATCAGCCAGCCGACCCAGGCCAGCGAAGTCATCTTCCGTGACTGGAAAGCCCTTGGTGCCCAATACCTGATGGTGGGTAGCATCGTGCCTGTCGGCGGCCGCCTGCAGATCCAGTACGCGTTGTTCAACGTCGCCACCGAGCAGCAAGTGCTGACCGGCAGCGTGTCGGGCACCGTGGATCAACTGCGTGACATGGCGCACTACATCTCCGACCAGTCGTTTGAAAAACTGACCGGGATCAAGGGCGCGTTTTCGACGCGTTTGCTCTACGTCACCGCTGAGCGTTTCTCTGTAGACAACACTCGTTACACTTTACAGCGCTCCGATTATGACGGCGCCCGCGCGGTCACCTTGCTGCAATCGCGTGAGCCGATCCTGTCGCCACGCTTTGCACCGGATGGCAAACGCATCGCCTACGTGTCGTTTGAACAGAAGCGCCCGCGCATTTTTGTTCAGCACATCGACACCGGTCGCCGTGAGCAAATCACCAACTTCGAAGGCCTGAACGGTGCGCCTGCCTGGTCGCCGGATGGCTCGCGCCTGGCGTTCGTACTGTCCAAGGACGGTAACCCGGACATCTACGTGATGAACATGGCATCGCGCCAGATCTCCCGTGTAACCAGTGGTCCTGGCATCAATACCGAGCCGTTCTGGGGCAAGGATGGTTCGACCATCTACTTCACCTCCGACCGTGGCGGCAAACCACAAATCTACAAAACCAGCGTGGGCGGTGGCGGTGCTGAGCGTGTGACCTTTATCGGTAACTACAACGCCAACCCGAAGTTGTCGGCTGATGAAAAGACACTGGTGATGATTCACCGTCAGGATGGTTTCACTAATTTCCGGGTTGCGGCCCAGGATTTGCAGCGCGGCAGCGTAAAAATCCTTACAGATACCAACCTTGATGAGTCAGCCACTGTCGCGCCCAACGGCACCATGGTAATCTACGCCACCCGCCAGCAGGGCCGGGGAGTCTTGATGCTCGTGTCCATTAATGGACGCGTGAGGCTCCCGCTTCCTACCGCTCAAGGCGAAGTCAGAGAACCGTCCTGGTCCCCTTACCTGAACTGACGCGGCGCTACACGTTTTACTTAACACACTGGGGTTCATTAGGAGTTTCACGATGGAAATGCTGAAGTTTGGTAAGTTTGCTGCTCTGGCTCTGGCTCTGTCCGTAGCCGTAGGTTGCTCCTCTAAAGGCGGCGACAATGCCGGCGAAGGCGCAGCTGTTGATCCAAACGCTGGTTACGGCGCCAACACCGGTGCAGTTGACGGCTCCCTGAGCGAAGAAGCTGCTCTGCGCGCTATCACCACTTTCTACTTCGAATACGACAGTTCTGACCTGAAGCCAGAAGCCATGCGCGCTCTGGACGTTCACGCCAAGGACCTGAAAGCTAACGGCGCTCGCGTTGTTCTGGAAGGTAACACTGACGAACGTGGTACTCGCGAGTACAACATGGCTCTGGGCGAGCGTCGTGCGAAAGCCGTTCAACGCTACCTAGTCCTGCAAGGCGTTTCGCCAGCTCAGCTGGAACTGGTTTCCTACGGTAAAGAGCGTCCAGTTGCTACTGGCCACGACGAGCAGTCCTGGGCTCAAAACCGTCGCGTCGAACTGCGTAAGTAATTCGTCATGCGAACGTGCCGTCGTGCTCTGACTGTATTGGCTCTCAGCCTCGCACCGCTTGCGGTGTGGGCTGCGGTTCCTGTGGAAGACAGCAACTCTGGCTATAACAATAGCGGGAGCAGCTATCCCCCAGCAGGTTATGGCACGAACGGCGCCTATGCCGGGGGAGGGGTTTCGACTCCTGCCTCGGCACAGGGCGAACTGTTCAACCAACTGCAACGCATGCAGGAACAACTTGCGCAGCAACAAGGCGTGATCGAAGTTCTGCAAAATGATGTCGCGCGCATGAAGCAGGAAAACCTGGAGCGATACCAGGATCTTGATCGGCGCATAGGAACCGGCGTTACACCTGCCGCCACTCCTGATAATTCTTCTGCCGGTGGCGCGCCCAGTGCCGCCGCCGGTGGTGCAGCAGCAGGGGCTGCCAGTCAGCCGCCTGCCGCCAGCAGTGAACCGGGTGATCCGGCGAAGGAAAAGCTGTACTACGACGCAGCCTTCGACCTGATCAAAGCCAAGGATTTCGACAAGGCCAGCAAGGCGTTCACCGCATTCCTGGGCCGCTACCCCAACAGCCAATACGCGGGCAACGCCCAATATTGGTTGGGTGAAGTGAACCTGGCCAAGGGTGACCTGCAAGGTGCGGGCACCGCATTCGCCAAGGTCAGCCAGCTGTACCCAAAGCACGCCAAGGTGCCGGATTCTCTGTACAAACTGGCTGACGTAGAGCGTCGCCTGGGTCATACCGACAAGGTCAAAGGCATCTTGCAGCAAGTGGTTGCCCAGTACCTGGGCACCTCGGCTGCTCAGCTGGCTCAGCGGGACCTGCAACGCATGTAAAGCGTGAGCCGGTGTAAACCGCTCCGTTTATAAGAAACCCGCGCTTGGCGCGGGTTTTTTCGTTAGAATCCACGCCCTTTTATGAAATACGCTTCTTGGGGTCTACGCGTTGACGGGATCCCTTGAAGTGCCTGACGGAGGCGGACGGCCTGTGTAGCTGTTACGCCCGTGGCGACTATGCAAGACACATTACGTATTACAGAAGTTTTTTACTCGTTACAGGGTGAAACGCGGACGGCCGGGCTGCCCACTGTATTTGTGCGCCTCACCGGGTGCCCGCTGCGTTGCCAGTACTGCGACAGCGCCTACGCCTTCAGCGGCGGCACCGTGCGTACCCTTGAAGACATCCTCCAGCAAGTGGCCGGTTACCGGCCCCGCTATGTCTGCGTCACCGGTGGCGAGCCGCTGGCGCAGCCCAATGCCATTCCCTTGCTCAAGCAACTGTGCGATGCCGGTTACGAAGTGTCCCTGGAAACCAGCGGTGCCCTGGATATTTCGGCGGTCGACCCGCGCGTCAGCCGCGTGGTAGACCTCAAGACGCCGGGCTCAAAGGAAGCGCACCGCAACCTCTACGAAAACATCGAACAGCTGACGCCCAATGATCAGGTCAAGTTCGTCATCTGCTCGCGTGATGACTACGATTGGGCAGCCTCCAAGCTGATCCAGTACGGCCTGGACAACCGCGCAGGCGAAGTGCTGTTTTCCCCAAGCCATCATGATTTGAACGCCCGTGACCTCGCCGATTGGGTTGTAGCGGACAACCTGCCGGTGCGCCTGCAATTGCAGCTGCATAAATACTTGTGGAACGACGAGCCCGGGCGCTGAGATCTGCATGCCTTGCCCCTTGGAGCAAGGGCCTGCGAGTGCGATGCCTGCTGAGCGTTTCCTGCCAGCAGGCCATCAAAATGATCGACTTACCACGCTATTTTTGATTTTTTTGAAAAAAGTGTTGAATAGTCCTTAAAAATCAGTATTATACGCGCCACCACACAGCGGGTCGTTAGCTCAGTTGGTAGAGCAGTTGGCTTTTAACCAATTGGTCGTAGGTTCGAATCCCACACGACCCACCATATTTGGCGGTTTAGAAAATCCGGAAGGCCCACGTAAGTGAGGATTTCCGGGTTTTTTTTTGCCTGAAATAAAGTGCGCCGCCATGCGGTAGAGCACGTTGCGCCTTGCAAGCGCTCGGAAAACCCGCCAGCAGCAAGCCGGGGATGACGACCAGATAGCAAAGGCTGGGCGCATAGAATGCGAGTGCTGCGCGGGCAACGCCGAACTTCACTGGCCCCGGGTGCCGACGACAGAATCGTCTTGCGCCTGTTAACCCGCTTTCACGTCCCATACGCATTCCATGGCGCCGCTCTGTAACGTACGTTGCTTTTTGACGACAACTTCAAGCGAGCGCTCAACGGGCAGTACCGGAACCCCGCTACCAAGAAAAATCGGAAGGGTGGTGATGAAAAGTTGCTGCAATTGCCCGGCGTCAGCAAAACAGGCTGCTGTTTTTCCGCCACCCACCAGCCAGACATTCTTGCCCTTTGCCGCTTGCCTGGCCTTGGCCGCGATGGTTTCAGCGTCGCCGCTTACAAACGTGATATCCAGGTTGGCGGGCGCGGACAGCGTCCGGCTGCTCATGACAAAGGCGGGTACGTCCGGGTAGGGCCAATTATCGGGTGCATTCGACAGGATCCAGTGATAGGTGTCCGACCCCATGACCACCGCCCCGATCGTCTGGTAAAAATCATGATAGGCCGTCGCGTCATCGCCTAAGGCAAAGTTTTCCAGCCAATCCAGTGTGTGTTGCTCGGTGGCGATGTACCCATCCAGGGTGGCGGCTACGTAATAGACCAGCGTCGACATGTGCGTTCCTTGTAATCATGCGGGCGGGAAATAACCCTTTGATAAAAACGCCCCTCTGTCAGTGACGAGGGGCGAGGGGGGCACTATAAAGCTTGTTTTATTTGTTGAGGCACTGCGCAACACGGCTTTCGGTCCGGTAGGGCGCCTGATTCACTGGACCGGGTTACAGACGCACAGATTAGCTGCTGGACGAACCCAGTGACGCGCGTCAGAACCTTACCTTGCACCCCCGGTGCTATCGCAGATGTGCCTCCATGATCTGCGCCACAGCGCTGGGGTTTTCGCTGTTCTCACGCCTGAGCCCCTCAATGGCGCCCCTGCGGTCTTCGGTGGATGCGTATTGGCTCATCTTCCATTTCCCTTGGATGTGCTCCACGGGGATCTCAAAACCGACCACGCCACCGGCCATGGTTTTTATGTGGTCCGACGGTGCCTGCGCCGGGCTCCAGGGGCACGCCCGCCCTGACTCGTGCTGCGCGGTTTGACGGGTAAGAAGCTCAAGGATCTGCTCCTCCTCCTCGAAAAAGCGGATCCTGCCGCGAATGTGCACGGCCGTGTAATTCCAGGTCGGAACTGAACGGCCTGTTTGGGCTGTACTGGGATACCACTGGGGAGATATGTACGCATTGGGCCCCATAAACATGACGATCGCGCGATCGTCGCCTGACCGGCGTTGGAACTGGGGGTTGTTGCGGGACAAATGGCCTACCAGGCGCAGCGGGCCTTTTTCGTCTTCCTCGAGCGACAGCGGGATATGGCTGATTTCAAGGTCCGAGTCATTGAACGTCAGCAGCGTGCCGAACCCGATCTGGTTCACGGCCGCTCGCAGTACGTCCAGGCTTTTTTCCTCGAATAGGGGGGGAAGGTACATGGAAAGTCCTTTTAAACGTAGAAGGCTTGGTTGTCATAAACACCGATGCGGTAACTCACACTTTTCTCCCCTTTGGCCAGGGCAGAAGATTGGTGCAACGTGGTTCGGTTGTCCCAAATCAACAAGTCACCTTCTTCCCACAGATGCTTGTAAATATGCTCGGGCTTTTCGATAAAGCTGATCAGCGCCTGGAGCGCCGCCGTACTTTGCTCGGCAGGCATATCCGCGATACCCACGGTAAAACCGCTGCTGATGTACAACGCTTTTTTGCCGGTGACTGGGTGGGTAATAACGGCCGGATGTTTCACCGCAGGGGCCATTTGCCCTTTTTCCGCGAGCAGTTCGCTGATAGAGCGGTCGATATCTTCTTCCTGAATCTTGTAGCGCCACTTACCCTCGTGAATGGCCTCGCGCCCTGTAATCAACTCGCGCAGTGAATCGGGCAGCGCTTCATAGACGGCGACCATGTCGATATATTCTGTCGCGCGACTGCCAGCCGATATTTGCGGCAGCAGCGTCGTCAGGGGTAAAGGAGTGCTCAGAAACTGGCAGTCGGTATGCCAATAGCGCCCGGTGCCGGACACACCCACTTTTTTGCCATTTTCGGGCAAGTTCGACGAGACAAAGATCTCTGGGTAGTCCGGATGATGATAATTAGCCTGTGGGTAAATTTGTGGTGTGCCCAGCTGGCGCGAAAAATTGACGTAGTCGTGTTTGCTCAGGGCTTGCTGCTTGATAACCACTAACTTGTGCTCATATACAAGTTCCAGCAACTTCGCGCTGTCTTGAGCGGACAGGGCCAACACATCGACTTGGCTCACAGCGACACCCATCATACTGTTGGGTAATGTAGAAATAAGCATAAAAGAATCCTTCTTGATTAAGCGATTTCTCGGGGCTGAAAATCAGTCAATATTAAAGTCGGCGGCGTGCGCCGGTTGGCGAAACGAGGCGAGTATCGAGCGTTGACCGGAAAAAGGTTTTCTTCCATGGGACGCTAACATGTTGTCTATGTAGAGCATGTCGCCCGACTGCCAGGCGATGTCCAGCTCCTGTTCTTCATAAGCGCTGCGAATAAGGTTAATCGTCGCGTCTGGAATAACACCGCCGTCGGCAAACTGCGCATCTTGCCAAAGGTCGCCGGGCGTTTGAGGTTCTGGCGCGCCCGGGTAAACACGGCGCATGATGTCCAACCAATACGCCGGGTGCCACAGCACTAACGTATTGAAAAAGACAGATTCACCCGTCTCGGGATGTTTGCGCACGGCGGGGCCGATCTGCCGAAGTTGCAGCGTGGTTTCATCTTGCCATTCGGTTTGAATGTTGTTCTTTTCACAAAACGCGTCGATCACTTGGCGATCGGTAGTGCCAAACGTTTCTTGGATGGATTTATACGGCACACGTTTGGAGTAGTTTCTGACATAGCGGATACCGCGCGCATTCAACTCGTCACGTACTTCGTTCGGCAGGCATTCAAGCATTCGGCGGGCGTCACACACCGTCGTTGCACCCCCTTCACTGGGAGCCTTTTCGCAGAAAAACATCACCCGCATCGGCCAAGTAGACGAATACGACATCTCATTATGGGAGGCCAGCCCTACAGCGGGGGGCAAATCCGTCGAGGTGAACACATCCTCCTCAACCAGATGGCGAGGCCCGATACCCCCGGTGTAGTCGATGGCATCCGGCTCCAAAATCCGGCCGACGGCACCAAATTGTTGCCTGTCCAGGCCCAGGCCGCGAATCTGGATAGCCCCATGTTTGAGCAGTGCTTCGTGCAGGGCCGTACGGTTTTCGCGTGCCCATTCCTCTGCTGGCACATTGGCGGGCGCGTGGACCAGCAAGAAGGGGTGTTGATGAGACAGTTGTTCGGCATTCAAGTTGCCAAAACGCAGGGTCGATAAAGTCATGGGAACGTCCTTGAATAGAAGAGGTGTATCAGTGAAGAGGGATGGCGAACATCACATCGCCATAAGCGCTATTGTTATCTTCGCCAAAACCGAACTCGGCCTGGCACAGAATCAACCCCATCTTTTTAGAGATGCTTTTCCAGCGCAGGCTTCCACTGAAGGCGCGGGCATCCAGGGCTTGGCGAAAGCGTGAAGAAAGCGAAATGATAAAGATTTTGGCCAGTTGCTTTTCTTTAAAGGTGTCCAGGTCAAACGCTCCAAGGATTTTCCAGAACGGATGTGTCATACGCTGCGAAACAAATTCTGCGAACAAAAGATATGACATCTGATTCAGGCAGATATTGGCTTCGACCGCATTGAAGTGGCCGGTCGATTCAATATAGAACGACTTGGGAATGGAGAATTGCGCATTGAGCACAACGTCCGATGTTGTGCTGCAGACGACTTTGCACGCTGACCTTAAATAACGGCATTCTGCCGTATAAGGGCCAAGTGCCAGCTTCATTGCACTGTCGGAAATAGCGGTTTCTGCTGTTTGGTTAGATGGGATCACATCGTTATCTTCCATAGTGAAGTGTGCACAGGTGCATCAAAATGATGCACTTCCTTTTCGGGGGGAGTTGAAACTTGAGAGTGCTTGTTTGGCACGCCGGGATAGTACGTCAAAGAAAATAATAGAGGGATAACATATTTCTATTTTTACGAAAGGGTGTATTGGTTTAAATCATGGAATAAATAGCACGTTCAAGTGTTTTGGTGCGCGCTTAATAAGGCAGCGTTGGCAAGAGTGAAACTTACGTGATGTGTGGACGCTGCTGCTGATGACAGCGGGTGATGAGTTAATTATCGATGGAGGACTGGCACGTTGTGTTGGCAGGACACGGGGTAAACAGGTAGGTTGGCCTGTATACAGTCATTACCCCTTATGCGTTTAAACAGAGAAAATAAAATGCTATGCCCACGGTGTGAACAAGATCACGTAATCAGTGCAACACTCAAAGCGAACGGCACCTGCTTGGTGGTATGCCCGGAGTGTGAGGCCTCATGGTTTTCACTGGAGGATGTGGGGGGCAGCGCGTTTTTTGATTATGGGACTTACATGGAAGGCATCGGCCTGACAGGGCTGTGGACCGAGTTGGAAATTCTTCCAGGCTAGCCTGTTCAAGAACAGGCTTGAGGGGGCGATTAAAAGGACGACCGTGCTTTTTATACCCTGCACCGAGTTAGAGCATATCGTCCGTCATGCACGTTTCCATCAACTGGCGAAACCACAGGTTCACCGGGTCGAACGCTTTATTGCTATGCCAGTACATATGCAATTGGGGGGCTTCTAACGCAAAGGGCAGTTCCCACTGAGTGAGTGACTGTGAAAGGTCGATCGCCGATACGACTCTTTTGGGGACCACCAGCAAATAATCGGACTGTTCGACGATCCGGCAGGCCGAAAAGTAGTTCTGACACCGAATCGACACCTTGCGCTGCAAGCCCTGTTTGGACAATGCAATGTCTTCGATGACCGCCCCCGTGGCGCGGCTGGACACGGCCACGTGTTGGGCGTCCAGGTACTGCTGCAGTGTTGGCGGGACGTTGAGCGGGTGGCCGCGCCGGGTGACGACGCACAGGGTGTCGCTGAGCAGCGGTTGATGACGTACAGGCTCGTTGATCGCCAGGGCGACGTCAAAACACAGGTCCAGGTTGCCTGCCGACAACGCCCGCGTCATCCCCCGGCGCTCACACATCACGCTGGCCAGCGCGGCGTTGGGCGCATGCTCATTCAATCGCTTGACGATCCAGGGCAACAGGATGGGTTCGATGGAGTCCGGCACGCCGATACGAAAGGTCTGGTGGGCGTTGCGTGGCTCAAAAGTGCCCCATTGCTGCAAGAGCGTTCTCAACTGCGCCAGGCGCTCCAGCACCAGGGGGGCCATCAACAGGCATTGAGGCGTGGGCACCATCCGCTTGCCATCACGCACGAACAGTTGATCATTCAAGCGGATCCGCAAGCGATGAATCGCATGGCTGACCGCCGACGGTGTCAACGACAGGCTCGCGGCGGCACGTGTCACGTGTTGTTCGCGGTAGACCGCCTCAAACACCCTCAGCAGGTTGAGGTCGATGTCATCGCGGGCGTTGTGAATTTCATTCATCAAGTGCGTTCACCAAATATCACTTCACAGGCCGGGACGCGCGCCCTAGGCTTTTATTCACCGGCACACAATGACGCATCGTCACCGCTATCGGCCAGCGGCCCTATCGATCGTTCAGGCCGGTTCGGGCCCGGCACACAATACCCTGTGTGGGCTAAACAGGTTGATAACGCTCATTCATTCAAGCCCCAAGGTTAACTATGAACAATGTTTCGCACCGGCTAAAGCGTATTTACGCCTGCTGGGGGGGGCGCTGGCTGATCGGTAAGCTGATTGGTCTGGGCGCACCTTACTCCGGCACTATTGGCGCCCGCGTGATTGAACTTGATGAGTGTTTTGCCCGCGTGTGTATGAAAGACAAGCGCCGGGTTCGCAACCACATGAACAGCATTCACGCCTGTGCACTGTCGACGCTCACCGAAACCACGGCGGGCCTGTCGGTGCTGTACAGCTTGCCGGCGAATGTGCGTGGCATCCCCACGCGGTTGTCGGTGGACTATCACGCCAAGGCCCGTGGGCTGATGACAGCCGAATGCCGGTGGACGCTGCCCGCCAAAAACTGCATCAGCGAACAGGACCTGTGTGTCGAAATACGCAACTAGGACAATGTCGTGGTTGCGACCGGCCATGTCTACTTTCGGTTTGGGCCTGTCGAGAAAAGGCCGGGAAGTTCAGACAAGCCCGCTTCCACATGACGTGGGAGCGGGCGTAGGTAGTGTGAGATCCGCATGACCATCACCGGCGCTGTTGCCGTGCGGTCAGGATGTATGGCCTTTTTCAGTTCACCGTATCACCCACGATTCACGCAGTAGTTAAACCGTAAACGCACCTGTCCAAGGTGCACGCTACGGTGACTTACCCAAAACGCCCGGTAATGTAATCCTCGGTCTGCTTCATCACAGGCTTGGTGAAGATCTGGTCCGTGTTGCCGTGCTCGATCAACTCCCCCATGAACATGAACGCGGTGTTGTCCGACACCCGCGCCGCCTGTTGCATGTTGTGCGTGACGATGATCACGGTGTACTGCTCTTTCAACTCGGTGATCAGTTGCTCGATGCGCCCGGTGGAAATCGGGTCGAGCGCCGAGGTGGGTTCGTCCAGCAGCAATACCTGGGGCCGCAGCGCGATGGTACGGGCGATGCACAAGCGCTGTTGCTGGCCGCCCGAGAGGCTTTGGGCGCTTTGCTTGAGCTTGTCTCTGACTTCATCCCACAGGGCCGCGCCGCGCAGTGCCTGTTCGACGCGTGCGTCCATGTCGCGGCGTGACAGCGATTCGTGGTGCCTGACGGCGTAGGCGATGTTTTCGTAGATCGACATCGGAAACGGCACCGGCTTCTGGAACACCATGCCTACGTGGCTGCGCAGGCGGTTCATCGAGTAGCCGGGGGCCAGGATGTTTTCGCCGTTCAACAGCACTTCACCGCGCGCCTCTTGCTTGGGGTACATGGAGTAGATGCGGTTGAACACGCGCAGCATGGTCGACTTGCCACAGCCCGACGGGCCGATGATGGCCGTGATGCGCTTTTCGGGAATGTCGATGTCGATGGACTTGAGCGAGCGGTGCCCGTTGTAGAAAAACTCCAACCCACGAACACGGATTTTCATTCTTTCGTTTTCAATGTCGTTGGTGTTCATCAGGTAGACCTATTACGCAAAAGAATCAGGCGGGATAGCAGGCTCAGCGCCAGCACAAACAGGGTCAGCACCAACGCGCCGGCCCAGGCCAGGGCGTGCCAGTCATCGAACGGGCTCATGGCGTACTGGAAAATCACCACCGGCACACTGGCGATTGGCTTGAGCAGGTTGCTGCTCCAGAACTGGTTGCCAAAGGCGGTGAACAGCAGCGGGGCGGTTTCCCCGGTGATGCGGGCCAGGGCCAGCAGGATGCCGGTGACCACCCCGGCCTTGGCCGCCCGCAGCACAATCTGCAGCGTCAGCTTCCACTGCGGAACACCCAGTGCCAGCGCAGCTTCACGCATGGTCGAAGGTTGCAGCTGAAGCATTTCGTCGGTGGTGCGCACCACCACGGGGATCACCAGCAACGCCAGCGCCAGCGCACCGGCGATGGCAGAGAAACCCACCTGGTGATTGGTGAGCAGGTTCAGCGGCAGGATGATCGCGGTGTAAATAAACAAACCCAGCACGATTGAGGGCGCAGACAACAGGATGTCGTTGATGAACCGCACCGTGGTGCCCAGGCGCGAGTGACGGGCGAACTCTGCCAGCCAGATGCCCGCCATCAAGCCGATCGGCGTGCCGATCAACAAGGCGATTGCCGACATCAGGGCGCTGCCGTAAAACGCGTTGGCCAGGCCACCGTCAGTGCCCGGCGGGGGTGTCATCTCGGTAAACAGGCGCAGGTTGAGCGCCTGGAAGCCGTTGATGATAGTGGTCAGCAGAATCCACGCCAGCCACACCAGGCCAAACAGCGTCGCGCCGCAGCTGAGCAGCATGGCGAGACGGTTCTTGAAGGCGCGGCGACGGTAGAGGCGTTCATTGCTCTTCATAGACCCTCCTTGCGAGACAGGCGCATGAGCATCAACCGCGCCAGTGCCAGTACGACAAAGGTCACGATGAACAGCAAAAAGCCCAGTGCGATAAGGGCCGAACGGTGCAGGTCGGTGTAGGCCTCGCTGAACTCGTTGGCGATGACGGACGCGATGGAACTGCTGGGCATCAGCAACGAGGCCGAGAACTGTTGGGCGTTACCCAGTACAAAGGTCACCGCCATGGTTTCGCCCAGTGCCCGGCCCAGCCCCAGGAAAATGCCACCGACCACCGCCGAGCGGGTGTACGGCAGGACGATGTCCCAGACCACTTCCCAAGTGGTGCCGCCCAGGGCGTAGGCCGATTCTTTCAACTGCGTCGGCACACTGCGGAACACCTCGTGCATCACCGAGGTGATAAACGGCATGATCATCACCGCCAGCACAATGCCGGCGGTCAGCATGCCAATGCCCAGCGGCGGGCCCTGGAGCAGCGAGCCTACAAACGGCAGCGCCCCCAGGTAGTCATTGATCCAGGGGGAAATGTGCTCGGCCATGAACGGCCCGAACACAAACAGGCCCCACATGCCGTAGATGATCGAAGGGATACCGGCGAGTAATTCAATCGCCGACGCCACCGGCATTCTCAGCCAGGGCGGTGCCACTTCAGTCAGGAAAATGGCGATGCCAAAACTCACCGGCACCGCAATCAGCAACGCCAGAAACGACGTCACCAAGGTGCCATAGATCGGCACCACGGCACCAAAGTGGTTGTTGACGGCGTCCCACTCGGTGCTGGTAATAAAACCCAGGCCGAAGGTCTTGAAGGCCAGGCCTCCGCCCCACAGTGTGGAGGCGGCAATACTGGCGAGCAGCAACAGGACCAGCATGGCCGCGCCAAACATCGCGCGTTTGAACCACAGGTCGTGGCGTTGGTCGCGGGCGGCGCGTTTATCGTCGTTTGCATCGCTTGCGTGAGTCGTCATGGCCAGGGGTTGCAGGGTTTCATTCATATCAAATGCGCTCACCCCCTTCACTCACGCGCACACGGGTGAGGAAGGGGGCCGGTCATGGGCTCGGATCAGTGGGCGAAATCAGACTTCCAGTAACCTTCGATCCGGGTCACGAGGGAGCTTGGCAGCGCGACATAATCGAGGGCCGCCGCTTGTTGTTGACCGTTTTCCAGCGACCATTTGAAGAAGTCGAAGGCGGCCTTGCTTTGCTCGGCGTTCTTGGACTGCTTGTACATGATGATCCAGGTGGTGGCGGTGATCGGCCATGCGCCTTCGCCTGGCGCGTTGGTCATGATCAGGTTGAAGTCTTGGGCGCTGGCCCAGTCGGCGGTGTCAGCGGCGGCCTGGAACGCTTTTGCGTTAGGCTCGACAAACTTGCCGGCGGCGTTTTTCAAGTCGGCGTAGGCCATTTTGTTTTGCAGGGCGTAGGCGTATTCCACAAAGCCGATCGAGTTTTTGATCTGCTTCACGTAGGCCGACACACCTTCGTTACCCTTGCCGCCCACGCCCACTGGCCAAGGCACGGTGGTGCCGAAACCAATTTTGGTTTTCCAGCTGTCACTGACTTTGGCCAAGTAGTTGGTGAAGTTGTAGGAGGTGCCCGAACCGTCAGAGCGGTGAACCACGGTGATGTTGGCGCTTGGCAGTTTCAGGCCGGGGTTGAGCGCGGCGATGGCCGGGTCGTTCCAGGCCTTGATGTCGCCCATGAAGATCTTGGCCAGGGTGTCGCCGTCCAGGTTCAGTTTGCCGGCCGCAACGCCTTCCACGTTCAGCACCGGCACGATGCCGCCAATCACGCTCGGGAACTGGCCCAGGCCGCTGGCCTTGAGGTCGTCAGCCGACAGCGGGGCGTCGGAGGCGCCGAAGTCGACGGTGGCGGCCTTGATTTGAGCGATGCCGCCGCCGGAACCGATCGACTGGTAGTTGATACGGTTGCTGGAAGTCTTGCTGTAATCCTGCGACCACTTGGACAGCACCGGATAGACGAAACTGGAGCCGGCGCCGGTCACGTCGGTGGCGTGAGCGACACCGCTCAGGCACAGGGCAGACAACAAAACGGACAGACTCTTTTTGGTCAGCAACATCACGACAACACCTCAATCAAAGGGCTCGGTGGAACGTTCCACCTGTCTTGGGACGTGACGATTTAATTCTCGATATGTTGCTGTTTGGTGACAGTTTTGCTTTATGAGGAAATATTTAGAAATAACTCGACGTGTGGGCGGGGCCAAGCGGCCCCGGTATTGGCCTTAGGCCGGAGGGTTTGCAGGTGCCCGGGCTCAGAGACGCCCGTTGACCAGAATCGATTCGTCAATTTGCTCGATCGAGGTCACGCCCGTGAGCGTCATCGCCACGCGCATTTCCTTGGCGAAGATTTCCAGCAGGTTTTCCACGCCCCTGCGCCCGTCGGCGGCCAGGGCGTAGGCACCGGCGCGTCCCAGCAACACGCCCCGGGCCCCGAGGGCGAGCATGCGCACCACGTCCAGCCCGGAGCGCACGCCCGAGTCCACCAGCACGGTCAGGTCGCTGCCCACCGCCTGCGCGATACCAGGCAATGCCTTGGCCGTCGACAACACACCGTCGAGTTGCCGGCCGCCGTGGTTGGACACCACGATGCCGTCGGCGCCAAAGCTCACGGCATCCTTGGCGTCCTGGGGGTCCAGGATGCCTTTGATGATCATCGGGCCTTTCCAGACGTCGCGGATCCACTCCAGGTCTTTCCAACTGATGGACGGGTCGAAATTGTTCGCCAGCCAGCCGATGTAGTCCTCAAGGTGAGTGGGTTTGCCCAGGTAGCGGGAGATGTTGCCCAGGTCATGGGGGCGGCCGAGCAGGCCGACGTCGAGTGCCCAGGCCGGTTTGGTCAGGGCTTGCAACATCCGCCGTTGCGCGCCGTAGGGGCCCGACATCCCCGAGTGCGCATCACGGTAGCGGGCGCCCGGGGTCGGCATGTCGACGGTAAATACCAGCGTGGTGACGCCCGCCGCTTGCGCCCGTTCCAGGGCGTTTTTCATGAAGCCACGGTCTTTGAGCACGTACAGCTGAAACCAGATGGCTTGCGCGCTCTGGGACGCCACTTCCTCGATGGAGCACACCGACACGGTCGACAGGCAATAGGGAATGCCTTTGCCTGCTGCCGCCTGGGCCGCCTGTACTTCACCGCGGCGCGCAAACATGCCGCTCAAGCCCACCGGGCTCAGCACCAGCGGCATTGCCAGCGGCTGGTCGAACAGGGTGGTTTGCAGGTTCAGGTCGGCGACGTTTCTGAGCACGCGCTGGCGCAGGCTGATGCCTGAAAGGTCTGAGCTGTTCGCCCGAAGGGTGTGTTCGGCATAGGCGCCGCCGTCGATGTAGTCGAACAGAAAGCGCGGCAGTTTGCGGCGTGCGGCTTCGCGGTAATCCGAGGCGGACGAAATGATCATGAACAGGCAGGCCCCAGCGGGAATACGGTGAGTGGAGCATAGACAAACGTATTTCAGGCTTGAAACAACTTTTTCAACTGGATTGCAGTCGAAAATGGAATACACCCGCCGGGCCGCGCGCTTAGGCGCTGTCGCCTGAGCCTGCGTTTTTCTGGATGAAATATTGGCAAATCAGCCGGTCCTCCCGCAGGCATTCCTCCCGCGCGGGGAACCCCGTGGCTTCGGAGAAAAACGCGGCCATTGCCCGGCACACACACTGTTCCTCGCGCACCACGCTGCCCACCGGGCAGGTGAAGTTGCGCACCATCACGCCACCGTCCTGCACCACCGCTTCGGTGCTGGCGCCCAGCGAGTCGGCGGCCGCCATGGCGGCGCGCAGGCCTGTGTCAAAGTCCTTGGGGTGGGCAAGGCCGGCGCTCTGCGCCAGTTGGCGGCCTGTCTGTTCCAGTACGTCGCCCAGCTCTTGGGCGCTGTAGCGGTCCTTGAGCACGGCGAGCAGGTTGCTCAGCAAAATCTGGTAAGCGGTGGAGGTGACGTCTTCACTACCCGGGGCGGCCTCGAAGACCACCGGCGGCTTGCCGACGGTATGGCGTGGCCTAAGCTTGCTACGACGCACCAGCCCCTCGGCTTCGAGCTGCTTGAGTTGCACGATCACCGCGTTGCGGGTCACGGCGAGGTATTCGCAGAGCTGCACCACGGTCAGTGGCTCACGTTGCAACAGGCTCAGGATGTCACTTTTGGTACTCACGGCAGATGGGTTCGCTGGTGGGCTGGGGAGGCGAGTATAGCGCCGTGACGTGAAACAACGGGACAAAAAACAATAATGACAAAATTTATTGTTATTATTGTTTTTTGGTGATTAAAATCCGCTCAATTCACCCACCACCCCACAGGTCGTACCATGAAAAACTCCCGTCACCTGCTGTTGGCTTTACCGGTTGCACTTGCGCTGATCGGCAACGCAGCGGCGCAAGACGCACCTGCGCAATCCTCAACGCCCACCCAATTGGTCGATGCCCTCAACGGCGTATTCGGCAAACACGCTGGCGCGCGTGCGGTTCACGCCAAGGGCGTGGTGCTGGAAGGCCAATTCACCCCGAGCCCGTCGGCGGCGTCCATCAGTAAGGCGGCGCATTTGCAGACCACCCAGGTTCCGGTCACGGTACGGTTTTCCGACTTCGCCGGTATCCCGGACATCCCCGACAACCACGGCCTGGCCAGCCCGCGGGGCATGGCGATTCGCTTCACCTTGCCCAATGGGGGCTCCACCGACATCGTCGCCCATTCGTTCAACGGTTTTCCGTCGCCCACTGCCGATGACTTTCGCGAGTTGCTGATCGCCCTTGGCACCAGCGGCCCGGATGCCCCCAAGCCCACCCCGCTGGACGGCTACCTCGCCAGCCACCCGGCTGCCAAAACCTTCCTGACCACGCCCAAGCCCGCGCCGCAGAGCTTCGCCACGCTGCCGTACTTTGGCGTGAACACCTTCCGGTTTATCAATGAGGCGGGCACGGTCACGTTTGGTCGCTACCAGTTCCTGCCGGTCAGCGGCGCGCATTACCTCACCGACGCGCAAGCGGCAGACGCCAAGCCTGATTACCTGAGCGACGAAATCCACGCGCGCCTCACCAAGGCACCGGTCGCGTTCAAACTGGTGGTTCAAGTAGCCGAGGCCGGTGACAAGCTGGACGACCCGTCCACCACCTGGTCTGACAGCCACCGCCTGGTAGAACTGGGCACCATTAGCATCACCCAGGCCGTGGCTGATAACGTCGCCGCGCAGAAAAGCCTGATGTTCCTGCCCAACAACGTGCCAGCGGGCATCGAAGTGCAAGACCCGATGATCAACGCACGTTCGGCGGCTTACCCGATTTCTTTCGGGCGTCGTCAATAAACAATAAGAGGAAAAACCTGATGAGCTTGATACCGAACAATTCACTGATCACCGAAACCCCCGAAGAGGGCCGCCAACTCGCGATCAAGATGGCCCGCCTGGTGATCAAGGCCACGCAGCCGGACGACGAAGTGCGCAACCGTCTACGGGGCGTGTATGCCAATGACGCCGCCATGCTGATCAGCATCGGTCAGGTGGTCGCGACCGAGTTTGCAACCATTGCGGCCGCCAATCACTACTGGCGAAGCTAGCGGTGGTCTTTGCGGGGGGCGCATGCAAAGCCCCTCGCAAAGAGCGCAGGCGCAGGCTGCAAATTCGCACGCGGGTGTGGGACAGTGGCGTCCTTCAACCACTGCACCGTGAGCACCCGCCATGAGCATCGCCGAGCGTCTACAGCAACTGGGCATCGTCTTGCCCGCCCCGATCAACCCCCTTGGCTCCTACCGCACCGTCAGTGTGTCGGGCAATCAGTTGCACGTTTCGGGCCTGGGGCCTTTTGAGAACGGCAAGCCGCTGACGGGCATCGTCGGGGACGACATCAGCGTGGAACAGGGCCAATACGCGGCGCGCCTGACGCTGTTGATGATCCTCTCCTGCCTGGAACAGGCCTGTGGCCTGGACAACATCGAACGTTGCACGCGGTTGACGGTGTATGTGCGCGCAACGCAGTCATTCACTCAACATCCCACCATCGCCAACGGCGCCAGTGACGTGTTGCAGGCGTTGTTCGGCGCCGACAAGTTGCCTGCGCGCAGTGCCCTTGGCGTGTACTCGCTACCGATGGGAATTGCGGTGGAAATAGACAGTGTTTTCGAGATGAAACCGGGCAGTCAGGTTGCGGTTTAAAGGTCTGAAAACGCAATAGAAAAGCGGCCAAAGTCTTTGAAAACAGTAGGATTGTCGGACAATAACGCGGATGAAAAAAACTTCATAATCGCCCTGCTCGAACATTGCTAGCTTTTGGCCGCTGCCCCATCATTCGAGTTCTAATAATGAATAAAAAACTCCTCAAAAGCGCCTTGGCGCTGTCCGTTGCTGTTGCCTCCACTCAGCTGTTTGCCGGTGGTTTCTCCCTGAACGAACAAAGCGTCAGCGGCATGGGCACCGGCTACGCTGGCCGGTCCTCTTCCGCTGAAGATGCCAGCACGGTGTACGGTAACCCGGCGGGCATGTCCCGTCTCAAGCACAACGAAGTCAGCCTGGGTGCCACCTACCTGGATGCCAAAACAGATATCAAGGACGCCAGTTCCTCCCAATTCGGTGCCGATAACCCTGGCACCAACAAGGGCGACATGGTGCCCGGCATTGCCGTGCCGTTTGGCTACCTGGTGACGCCGATCGATGAGCACTGGGCGTTTGGCCTCGGGATCTACGCGCCGTTTGGCCTGATCACCGACTATGAACACAGCTTCCAGGGCAATGGCTTTGGTAACAAAAGCAAGGTTCAAGTCATCACCGTCCAGCCGACTGTCAGCTATGCCTTCAACGACAAGGTGTCGGTAGGTTTCGGCCCGACCTTCAACAAAATCAGCGGCGAACTGGACTCCAAAGTGCCGGCCTTTGGCCTGGGCACCGAAACCGTCAAGATCAAGGGTGACGACACCGCCACCGGCTTTAACGCCGGTATTTTGGTGCAGCCGCTGGACAGCACCCGCATCGGTGTGACCTACCACTCGCAAGTGGTCTATCACCTCACCGGCAAGACCAATGCCTCGGGCTTTCTCACCGACCTGGTGGACGGCGGGCCGCAGCGCTATGACGCCAAGCTGAATGTCACCACACCGTCGTCGGTCGACTTCTCTGTCACCCAGCAACTCAACGACGACTGGACCCTGTACCTGGGCAGCACCTACACCCGCTGGAGCCAGTTGAAGAAGATCACGGTCAACAACTCAGGCGTGTCCGACCTCGCCAGCGAACTGGCCGGCCTGGACTCCATCACCGAAGAACAGCACTGGCATGACACCTGGTCGCACGCCATCGGCGCGGCCTACCGGGTCAACAAACAACTGGTACTGCGGACCGGGTTCACTGTGGACCAGACACCGACCAACAACACGGACCGCTCGGTACGTATTCCTACGGGTGATCGCACCGTCTTCAGCGTGGGCGCGGGCTGGACCCCTGTCGACAACCTGACCTTTGATGTCGCCTATTCCTACCTCAAGGAAGAACCGATCAAAATCCGCCAAAACCAACCCGCGTTGGGCCTGACGTACGATGCCAAGTATGACAACAGCGCCAATGGCTTCGGTGGTTCGGTGACTTACCGCTTCTGATAAGCGCGCGTAACCCGCAGCAGTCCCTGCTTGCGGGAATGGCTTATTGCTATCTATTCGGGTGCATTGGCTGTCAATCGGTCCCTGTCTTGGCTAAATTGAGCGGTATCAAGCTTTAAGACAGGGACCGTCATGACCACGCTTACGCCCATCCGTCATCCAACTCCCCTCATTTTTGTACGCAACGCAGAGCCGCCTGCCACCTTGCAACCGTCAGCGGGTGTCACGACGCGGCTTTCTTCGGTGGTCAGCCTTGGCGCCGTGGCGACGGCGGTCGACACCTATTCCCGACGGGGACTGTTGCCCGGCCAGGAGCCGGTTCAGGTGTGGGAACGTGACGGCGGTGATGCGGTAAGCGAGGCGATCAGCAACCGTTTCTCTGCGCTTTCGCCCGCCTCACGGTTCTCTGGATTGGGCGCGACCTTGGTCGGGCAATTCGCCAAGAGCGGCGCGAACATTTCCCAATCCCTGTTGAGTTCCACCACGGCCAAAACCCAGAACGTTGCCGAACTCAAGACTGAGCAGGCCCTGCTGCACAGCAAGGCCGACAACCTAGCCAGCCTCAGCGTCAAGACCGCCAGTGGCAAAACTGTCACGTTCAGCCTGGCCAGCCAGGACGGCGGCCTGGGTGTACAGGCCAACGTTGACGGCGGTAGCCTCAGCGACGCCGAACTCAAGGAAATCGCCACGTTGGGCGAGGCCTTCCAAGGGGCCATCGATGGCTTGACGGCCCAGCCGCCAAAGCTGGACCTGGGCAAATTGACCCGGTTTGATTCCAGCGTGCTGGCCTCGATCGACCTGAGCGGCAAATTGAAAGTGGACGGCCAGGACCTGACGCTGGCGTTTCATGCCGACAGCCAAGGCCGCACCACACGCATGAGCGGCCCCGCAGGTGAAATCAGCGTGGCGGTCGACCTGAAAAACACCGCCCTTTTGGGCAACGCGAAACAACAGGCCCAGGCGCTGAAAAGCTACCTGAGCCAGTTTGACCAGGCCCAGGCCCGAGGCAACGCCAACCCTGCACTGATGGGCCTGTTCAAAGACGCGTTCAGCGCGCTGAACAGCCACTACCCGCAGAGCGCCACAGCACCCGTGGCGTTGACCCGCAGCCCTTCAGACCAGAGCTTGTTGAGCGGTCTTGCGGATTTCAAGGCGTCCATCAGCCAGGCGGGCGATTCCCCCAACCCCATGCGCCCGTCGGAAATAGACAGCTTTGCCTATCAGATCGTGCAAAAAACGCGGGTGGGCGGACGGGACATGCAAAACCGCAGTATCGACCAGACGCAGCAGTCGAGCCTGTCCGCCAGCTACCACCAGGGCCTGCGCGGTGAAAAGTCCCCAGCCTTGGGCAGCACCGCCGAGTCGCAGAACTACCTTTATGTGCAGATCCAAGACAAGGCCAGCAGCTCAGCCAGTATCGGCTACAAGGACGGCCAACTCGTCAAGGCCGCGGTGGAGCAAACCGCCAGCCAGAACACCCGCACCCAGCAATACGTGATGGGCCAGTTGGTGGATGATGTGTCGTTGCCCAAAGAGGCGTCGAGTAAGCGCGACTACGTGGCGCTGCTGGAGCACGCGGCGCGTGAAGGCCGCAAGTCCAAGGACGCGCTGGAGGCGTTCACGCTCAATGAGGCCTTGGCGAACATGCACCAATCGGTAATGTTGCAAAGCGACCCTGCTGGCCTCACGCGCTAGAGGGCGTTGGCTCAGCAACAACGAGCGCCGTGCTCCCGCCCCGTCAGCCCTGACTGACGGGCATTGCCCCGCCATATTTGGCTTTTGCATCCCCTCGATATTCTGTAGCCTTGCGCAGCTTCACCCGTGCTTGATGAACACAACCACTTCGTCCGGCGGCGCCCGATGGGCTCCAGAGCCGGTGGTACACTCGATTTTCGCGCAACTGCGCCTGCAGGTCTTGCGAACATGACGCATATTTCCGAACGCCTTCTGGTCCAGGCCCACCTCGACGCCAAACAGCCCAAGGTGCTCAGCGCCGAGGAAGAGGCCGGCTACCGCGCTGCCATCGCCGCCGAGCTCAAGGCTCAGGACGCGGTCCTGGTGGCTCACTTCTACTGCGACCCGGTGATTCAGGCCCTGGCCGAAGAAACCGGTGGTTGTGTCTCCGACTCCCTTGAAATGGCACGCTTTGGCGCCGCCCATCCGGCCAAGACCGTGTTGGTGGCCGGTGTCCGTTTCATGGGCGAGACGGCCAAGATCCTCACCCCCGAAAAGCGCATCCTCATGCCCACCCTGGAGGCCACGTGCTCCCTGGACCTTGGCTGCCCGGTGGATGAGTTTTCGGCGTTTTGCGACCAACACCCCGAGCGCACGGTGGTGGTGTATGCCAACACCTCGGCGGCGGTCAAAGCCCGTGCAGACTGGGTGGTGACGTCCAGCTGTGCGCTGGAAATCGTCGAAAGCCTGATGGACAACGGCGAAACCATCATCTGGGGCCCCGATAAACACCTGGGCACCTACATCCAGCGCCAGACCGGCGCCGACATGCTGCTGTGGGACGGGGCGTGCATCGTCCACGAAGAGTTCAAGTCCAAGCAACTGGAAGACATGCGCGCGCTGTACCCGGATGCGGCGATTCTGGTGCACCCGGAGTCCCCGACCTCGGTGATCGAGTTGGCGGACGCGGTGGGTTCCACCAGCCAGTTGATCGCGGCAGCGCAGCGCTTGCCCAACAAGACGTTTATCGTCGCCACCGATCGCGGCATTTTCTACAAGATGCAGCAGGTGTGCCCGGACAAGGTGTTTATCGAAGCGCCGACGGCGGGGAATGGCGCGGCGTGCCGCAGTTGCGCGCACTGCCCGTGGATGGCGATGAACACGCTGGAGCGCACGCTGCAGTGCTTGCGTGAAGGCACCAACGAAATCTTCGTGGAGCCTTCGTTGATCCCGCAGGCCGTGCGCCCGCTCAAGCGCATGCTGGACTTCACTCAGGCGGCGCGCCTGAAGCTGGCTGGCAACGCTTGACCTGCCGCAAGTGGGGAGCCGGCGCGCCTGCTCCCTATTTTTTGTGCTTGGGGATCCGCACCAGTCGGGTGTCGGAATAGATGTCATGCCAACTGCGCTTTTGCCGGTCGAACAGTGACCAGATAAACCCCAGCCCTGCGCACAACCCCGACGCAATCGCCACCACGAAGCGCAACAGCGCCTGCCACAGGCTGATCCGCGAGCCGTCGGCGTTCTGTACCCGCACGCCCCAGACCTGCATGCCCAGGGTCTGCCCGGAATAGGTCCAGAAGTGGGCGAAGAAGCCAAACAGCACAAAAAACAGGATCGTGGAGAGCAGTGGATCACCGTCCAGCGCGCCCGCTTCAGACAGCTCGCGCAGCCGGGCTTCGCCGACAAAGGCCATCCATACCAGTTTGTAGATAAACGTCGTGACGATCAGCAGGGCGGTGCACAACAGCGCGTCATAGAACATCGCTGCCAGGCGACGGCCCAGGCCAACGGCGGGAAACTCGCCCTGGGGGCTCAGCAGAGGGTTCGGCATGGCAGGGCTCTCAGGCAAAAGACGCCATTTTACGGGACAACGCCCATAAAAAGGGTTCTTCACGGATTACCGGGAAAGTCATTCTTGATCTTCATGAAAAAGAATTCG